>NZ_JAAHGU010000028.1:11797-65451 GCF_010692685.1 Okeania sp. SIO2F5
AAATTCTAAAAGAATATCTAGAAGTACCTTTATTAGAAGTTATTTATTCTAAAGATGCACAAAAGTCAAGTGTATTAGACCAAACAGCTTATACCCAACCAGCTTTATTTTCAATAGAATACGCCCTAGCTAAGTTATGGGAATCTTGGGGGATTAAACCTAATGTGGCGCTAGGCCACAGTGTGGGAGAATATGTAGCCGCAACAGTAGCAGGAGTATTCAGTTTAGAAGATGGTCTGAAATTAATCGCCATGCGGGGCAAGTTGATGCAGCAGTTACCCTCCGGTGGTGAAATGGTATCTTTGTTAGCATCAGAATCTCAAGTAATAGAAGCTATAGGCGAGTATAGTTCTAAGGTGGCAATAGCAGCAGTTAATGGACCAGAAAGTATCGTAATTTCTGGTGAAAGTGAAGCTCTAGCAAATATTTGCAGTAAATTAGAATCCCAGGGAGTTAAAACTAAAAAATTACAGGTATCCCATGCTTTTCATTCCCCATTAATGGAGCCAATGTTGGCCGAGTTTGCCACAGTAGCTCAGGAAGTAACCTACAGTAAACCTCAGATACCACTAATATCTAATGTAACGGGAGAAAAAGTAGGTGCAGAAATAGCAACTGCTGAATATTGGGTGCGTCATATCCGGCAACCAGTAAGATTCTTTCAGAGTATGAAAAGTCTAAATGAGCAAGGATATCAATTATTCCTGGAAATAGGGCCGAAACCAATATTGCTGGGGATGGGACGTCAATGTGTAGCAGAAGAGAGTGGTATTTGGTTGCCGTCACTACGTCCGGGGATAGATGAATGGCAACAGATACTATCAAGTTTAGGACAGTTATATGTACAGGGTATTAAGGTAGATTGGTTAGGTTTTGAGGGAGATTATTCTCATCAGAAAGTAGAATTGCCAACTTATCCATTTCAGCGAGAAAGATATTGGGTAGATGCTCCGAAAAATCAACAGCAAAATACTACTAATCAAAGTTCAAATTTAATTTTTGAATTAATTAATCGAGGTGATGCAGAGGAATTAATTCAAGAACTAAATTTATCTGAAGAATTAACAGAAGAAGAACAAAAATTATTACCTAAGTTGTTAAATATTTTAACGACTAGGCATCAAAAAAATCTCCAAAATCAACGGGATATAGTTGGTGATTATTATGATGAGTTAGCTTCTTTTATGGATGAAGAAGCAATTTTGAACTATATTCCTTTGCCAGGAATTATCAAAGGATTTTCCTGGGTTTTATTTGCTAAGTTGAAAAGCGAACAGAAATATCACAAATTAGCATCAACTGCCCAGAAAGAAATTAGAAATATAGGTTGGCAGAAAGTAGATTTTGATTCTTGTCAGAAAGTTCTGGATATTGGTTGTGGTCATGGAACCGACTTAATGACTTTAGGTGAAAAGTATAATCATTTAAACCTTTGTGGCTATACAATATCAGATAGGCAAGTAGAATTAGGAAACAAAAAAATTAGTGAATTAAACCTACAAGATAGGGCAAAAATTGTTAATGGAGATAGTTCTCAGGATGAGTTTCCAGATAATTACGATTTGATATATGGATTTGAAGTGATTTGTCATATCAAAAAGAAAAAGGAACTATTTTTAAACATCAAAAATCACTTAAAAGATAGGGGTAATTTCGTCATGTCAGACTTTATCTCTAACGCTTCATTTGATATTGATTATGATGCTCACTCGTCTTATCTGATAACTCAAAAAGAATGGCTATATTTACTATCAGAAAGTCAGATCAAAATTCTACGTTATGTAGATATTAGTAAGGAGATTGCTAATGGTTTAGACGATCCTAATTTTCCAGAGAATCTCGACTATGTATGTAAGAAAAGTAATTTAAACGAAAATGCGAGAGTAGGGTTGCAATCTTATGACAATTTATACAAAATGTTGCGTAAGGGACTAGTCAGTTATGTAGTAATGACAGCTCAAAAACAAGAGTCATTGTCAGTAGATGAAATTTATAAGTGGAACCAAGAAATTCTCCAAAATCCACTACATTACTCCGATGTTTCATTACAACAACTTTTCTATGGAGTGGAATGGAAAAAAGTAGGTCCTCGACAAGAACAGAGAAAACAACTGTCGAAAAATTGGATAATATTCAGCGATAAAGATGGTGTAGGTGAAAGACTGAAAAATATCCTAGAGGAAAGAGGCGATCGCTGTTCGATGGTATTTATAGGAGAAACCTATAAGCAAAAAGACACAGGAAGTTGGGAGTTAAACCCATCTAATCCAGCAGATTTTGCCAGTTTTTGCCAAGATGCCAAGGTGACAGTTGGGGAAAGTCTGAAAATAATTCACTTGTGGAGTCTAGAAACTACAGCTTCTCAACAACTAACTCAGTCAACTTTAGAGTCAGCACAAAAGTATAGTTGTGGTAGTGTATTGCATCTAGTGCAAGCTATGGAAAAATACTGGAACTCATCCTCACCTCAACTGTGGTTAATTACCAAAGGTTCCCAGTCCGTGTTGCCTGTAGAAGAAGTAGCAATAGCTCAAACCCCACTATGGGGAATAGGAAAAGTCATATCTCTAGAACATCCTGAACTATGGGGAGGACTACTAGACTTAGACCAGGCATCGTCCACAAATGAAAATGAAGCAGAAACACTGCTAAAGCTACTAGAAGAAGATCAAGAAGAAGATCAACTGGCCATCCGTAATGGAGAAATCTATGTAGCTCGTTTAGAAAGAAAACTCTTAGCAGAGTCTCAGCAACTATCTTTCAGTGAGTCAGGAAGTTATTTAATTACTGGAGGAACAGGATCATTAGGATTGAGCATAGCTCAATGGTTAGTAGAGAAAGGATGTAAACATCTAGTATTAACTGGTCGCTCTCAACCATCAGAGCAAGCACAATTGAAGATTAATAGTTTAGAGAAACAAGGAGCAGAAGTAGTTGTAACTCAAGCAGATGTATCTGTTCAAGAAGATATGGAGAGAGTGTTCAAGCAAATAGAAGAAAGAATGCCACCTCTCAAAGGAGTAATTCATGCAGCAGGACTTGTAGGATTGAACCTGCTTCAGGAGATGGAACTTTCTCAACTCGAATCCATACTCCGTCCAAAAGTAATAGGAGGATGGTTGCTACATGAATTAACTCAGAACCTAGAGCTAGACTTTTTTGTGAATTTCTCCTCCATTGCATCAGTATGGGGTTCAAAAGCTCAAGCTCACTATGCAGCAGCCAACAATTTTCTGGATGGATTAACTTATTATCGACAATCTCTAGGATTACCAACCTATAGCATAAATTGGGGGCCTTGGTCAGGAGGCGGAATGGCAGTAGGAGAGGCCATGAATTGGTTAAACCAAATGGGCGTAAAACCACTAGATCCAGAAAAAGCAATAGCTGCCTTGGAGAAAGTATTAACAAGCAATAACCCTCAAACAGTAGTAGCAGATATAAATTGGGATTTATTTAAAGACCTATACGAAATAGGAGGTAAACGATCATTTCTGCAAGAAATTTCACTAGACTCAGAAGCAACAGGTGGAGAACAGATTTCCGGACGTAAATCGGAATTGTTAGAACAACTTCATCAAGCACCAGAAAGTGAACGGAACGAAATACTCATTGAGCAGTTGCAAAATGATGTAGCTAAAATTATCGGATTATCGAAATCTAAACTTCCAGATCCAGAGTTAGGATTCTTTAAAATGGGAATGGACTCCTTAATGGCAGTTGAGCTAAGAAATCTGTTGAGTTCTACTTTTAATTCCTCCATCAGCACAGCAACCTTGTTTGAAAAGTCTAATATCAAAGACTTAGCTGAATACTTGATAGAAGAAATTTTCCCAGAAGGGGAAGAAGAAGAAATTGATGTTCAAGATAGTCAAGAAGTAACTCCTCCCAAACAGATAGAAACAGAATTTGAAGGAGAAGTTGATAGTGCCATTGCCTCAGAATTAGAAGAAATCCAAGCTTTGCTGAAGGAGGACTAGCACTCTGTCAATTTTGAATTGACGGGTCGAGATAGATACGGAGACGCGGGGATACGGGGACGCGGAGAGAGGATTGATCCATCATTAGATATCTCCAAAAATCAAAAATAAAATCAATTATTATCCAGAAATTATCAATTATTCCCCTCCAGGGAGGGGGAGGGGCGAGGGGAGGGTTCCCTGTTCCCAGCTCCGGTGTTCCCTGTTCCCTGTTGCCTCTTTTCTGGAGATGTCTATATATATTGACAGAGGACTAAAATGAACAATACTTCTCAAACAAACCAACAAAACGTCTTATCCAAAGAAGTACTTCAAACATTGAAGGAAATGCGGGGTAAACTCGCAGCAGTAAACAAAGCCAAAACCGAACCGATCGCCATTGTTGGCATGGCCTGTAGATTTCCTGGAGGAGCTAATGACCCATCAAAATACTGGAATTTATTACATGATGGTATAGATGCAATTACGCCAGTTCCTCCTGAACGTTGGGATGTGAGCGCTTATTACGATCCCGATCCAGAAGTTCCTGGGAAATCCTACACTAGAGAGGGTGGGTTTATTGAGCAAGTTGACCAGTTTGACCCCTTATTTTTTGGTATTTCTCCTAGAGAAGCAGTTAGTTTAGATCCTCAATACAGACTACTGTTAGAGGTTACATGGGAAGCATTAGAAAACTCTGGACAAACATGGGAAAATCTGAAGAATAGTCAGACAAGTGTATTCATGGGCGCATCGACAGATGACTATACTAGCGTCATTCTCCGTGAAGCAAATAGTTACCCTACTCTTGGCATTAATAGAAGTATTGGTGTAGGTCGTATTTCTCATCTCTTGGGTTTGCAAGGGTCTAATCTACAGGTAGATACAGCTTGTTCAAGTTCTTTAGTTGCTGCCCATTTAGCCTGTCAGAGTTTGCGTTCAGGAGAATCCAACATAGCATTAGTAGGTGGGGTAAATTTAATATTATCCCCCTTCAGCACTATTGGTCGTTGCCAAGCAAAAGCACTATCCCCAGATGGTCGTTGCAAGACTTTTGATGCTGCGGCCAATGGTTATGGTCAGGCAGAAGGATGTGGTGTCCTAGTTTTGAAGCGTTTGTCTGATGCAATTAGTGATGGCGATCTAATTTCCGCCATTATTCGAGGCTCTGCAGTTAATCACGATGGGCCAAGTAGTGGGATGACAGTTCCCAATAAAATGGCTCAAAAGGAGGTAATTCAACAAGCTCTGACAAATGCTAAGTTAGAACCACATCAAGTTAGCTATTTGGATGCTCACGGTACAGGAACTTCTTTAGGAGACCCCATAGAAATAGAAGCTCTCGCAGAAGTATACGGGAAAAAACGTCCAGCAGATTCCCCTTTGATTGTGGGATCGGTCAAGACAAATCTTGGGCATTTGGAAGCAGCAGCAGGGGTATCATCTTTGATGAAGGTGATTTTAGCCCTTAAGCATCAGGAAATCCCTCCTCATTTACATTTAAAACAACCTAATCCTCTTGTAGATTGGGATAAGTTACCAATAAAAATTCCTACTTCTTTAATGCCTTGGTCTTGCGAGGGAAAACCAAGAATAGGAGCAGTTAGTTCCTTTGGTATGGGTGGTACTAATGCTCATATAATTTTAGAAGAAGCACCTGTAGAATTTAGAATTCAGAATTCAGAATTTAGAATTAACACAAATGGGGAAAAGGGGGATGATTTAGAGCGTCCGCTGCATTTATTGACTTTATCAGCCAAAACAGAAAAAGCTTTAGAAGATTTAGTCAGTAGTTATCAAAAGCATTTAGAAAGGTATCCAGATTTGGCAGTAGCAGATGTATGTTACACAGCTAATACAGGAAGGAAACATTTTAAGCATCGACTAGCAGTTATTACTTTCGATCAAAAAGAATTAGCAGAAAAGCTACTTGACCACAAAACAGGAAAGGAAGTGGTTGGACTATCTTGTGGAGAATTTGATAGTGGTAGCGCAAGTTCTAAGCTAGCTTTCCTATTCACAGGTCAAGGTTCCCAGTATGTGAATATGGGTAAGCAATTGTATGAAACTCAACCAACCTTCCGTCAGGCTTTAGATCAATGCGACCAAATATTACAACCCTATCTAGAAGTACCTCTACTAGAAGTTATCTACCCTAAAGATGTACAAAAGTCAACCTCGAATTTGTTAGACCAGACAGGTTATACCCAACCAGCTCTATTTGCCATTGAATATGCTTTGTTCAAATTATGGGAATCTTGGGGAATCAAACCAACTGTAGTGATGGGTCACAGTGTAGGAGAATATGTGGCAGCAACAGTAGCAGGAGTTTTCAGTTTAGAAGATGGTCTGAAATTAATTGCTATGCGGGGACGGTTGATGCAACAGTTACCCTCCGGTGGAGAGATGGTGGCAGTGATGGCCTCAGAATCTGTGGTAACAGAAGTAATAGCAGATTATAGTTCACAAGTGACAATAGCAGCGGTTAATGGACCAGAAAGTATGGTGATTTCTGGAGAGAGTGGAGCGATCGCAACCGTTTGTAGTAAGTTAAAAGCAATAAGAGTTAAGACCAAAAAATTACAAGTTTCCCATGCTTTTCATTCGCCGTTGATGGAGCCAATGTTGGCCGAATTTGCAACAGTAGCTCAGTCAGTCATCTATAATCGGCCGAAAATACCACTGGTATCAAATGTAACTGGTCAAAAAGCAGCAAATGAAGTAACTAAGGCTGAATATTGGGTAAATCATATCCGACAACCAGTAAAGTTTTATCAAAGCATAAAAACATTGCACGAGCAAGGGAATGAACTTTTCTTGGAAATAGGACCGAAACCAATATTGTTAGGGATGGGGCGTAGATGTCTAGCAGGAAATGTGGGAGAATGGTTGCCATCATTGCGTCCAGGGGTAGAAGAATGGCAGCAAATGTTATTGACTTTAGAAAAGTTGTATGTTAGAGGGATAAAAATAAATTGGTCGGGGTTTGACCAAGGTTATGCTCGTCAGAAGGTGGCATTGCCAACGTATCCTTTCCAACGAGAACGTTACTGGGTAGAAAGAACGGAAAACAAACAGAAACAACAACATCAAAAGATAGAAAATATTGGTGAGACTCCAATTTTTCAACTACTCACTCAAGGAAACACAGAAACCCTCACTCAACAACTAGAAACAACAGCAAAACTTTCACCAGAACAACTGAAACTTTTACCAGAAATATTAGATGTATTAGCTAAACAACATCAAGAACAATTAACAGCAGTAACTGTAAAAAATTGGTTCTATGAAATTCAATGGAAACCTTTAGCTCAAATTAACTCAACAACAAACATTCAATTAAGTCATTGGCTAATTTTAGCTGATACTACAGGAGTAGCCGAAAAATTAGCCCAAAAATTACAACAACAGGGTCATGAATACAGCTTAGTTTATAGAGGAGAGAACTATCAAAAACTAGCAGCAGGAAAATATCAACTAAATCCTCATCTTCCTGAAGAATTTGAAAAACTGTACCAAGAAATTCAGCAAAATACTCCAACTCCCTTATCAAAGTTAATTCACCTGTGGAGTTTAGATGCTCCCGAATCAAAAGATTTAACCCTTGAAACTCTAGAAGAAACACAAATATGGGGATGTAGCAGCGTAGTGTACCTGTTACAAACCTTACTCAAAAACTCCAGCATTCCCCAACTATGGTTAGTAACCCGTGGGTCTCAGTCAGTAACAGAAAATAATATAACAGGACTAGCAGCATCCCCTCTGTGGGGATTAGGTAGAGCATTGTCCCTAGAACATCCCCAATTATGGGGAGGATTAGTGGACCTAGACCCACAAGCTCCAGCAGCAGACGAAATAGAAATGCTATGGCAATTATTAGTTAATGAACAAGAAGAAGATCATCTAGCTTTACGGGGAGAAAATACTTATGTAGCTCGTCTGGTAAATCAATCTCCTCCAGAATTTCCTCAACCCCTATCCTTATCATCAGATGGTAGTTACTTAATAACAGGAGGATTAGGAGCGTTAGGACTACATACCGCAGAATGGTTAGTATCTAAGGGAGCTAAAAATATTGTCTTAACTGGGCGTAACGCTCCTTCAGAAAAAATCCAAGAATCAATACAAAAATTAGAACAAACAGGATGCCAGGTTAAGGTTTGGTTAGGGGATATTGCTATAGAAGAAGATATAGCCAAAATTCTGGAGAAGATTCAGACATCTTTACCCAAACTCAAAGGAATAATTCATGCAGCAGGAGTGGTTGATGATGGAACCATACAACAGATGAATTGGGAGCGTTTTGCCAAAGTAATGTCGCCAAAAGTAAGAGGAACTTGGCACTTACATAAATTAACTCAAAATTTGCCATTAGATTTCTTTGTCTGTTTCTCCTCAATGGTTTCCCTAATTGGTTCCCCTGGTCAAGGAAATTATGCTGCGGCCAATGCCTTTATGGATGGTTTAGCTGGTTATCGTCGCAGCGAAGGATTATCAGGATTGACTATTAACTGGGGAGCATGGGCATCTGGAGGTATGGCTACTCGTTTAGCAGTGGAGCATCAAAATCGTATTCAGAACAGTGGAATAGGTGAAATAGCTCCCAAAGAAGGAATGTATTCCTTGGACTTACTTTTGGGAAATCAATCTGCTAGGTCACAGGTAGGTGTAATAGCTGTAGATTGGTCGGTATTAGCAGAACATTGGAGCGGTATCACAAAAAGTTCTTTATTACAAGAATTATTACAAAAGGAAAAGTTGGCAGATAATGATACACTACAGCAGAAAGTAAAAGTAGAAATTTTAGCCAAATTAGAAACGGCCTTAGAAGAGGAACGTCAAGAAATTTTAACCGAACACATTCGAGGGGAAGTAGTTCAGGTACTAGGTTTAAGCTCATCTCAATTACCGGAAATGAATTTAGGGTTTATGGAAATGGGCATGGATTCTTTAATGGCGGTAGAATTAAAAAATCGACTGCAAAATCAACTAGGAACTAACTTACCTGAGACAATAGCGATGGAATACCCAACGATCGCCAAATTGTCCTCACATATAGAGGAATTAATGGAATGGAAGACAACAGAAAATGAGGAATCCTCTAATGGCCATAATCAAGCTGATGTATCAGAAATAGATGCTAATGTATTGCCAGTTCTGGAAGATATTTCAGAAGAAGATTTTGAAGCACTAGCAGCTCAACAACTAGAAAAAATTCAGAACATGCTCTAAGATTAGGTGAAAGCTAAAAAAAAATATATATTTTGCTCTATAAGTCAAAAAAATTAGGTTAAGGCTAAAAGTTTATGGAACCGAGTACCAAAAAAGAGCAACTATCATTATCCAAACAGATGTTTTTAGCTTTAAAACAAGCAGAAACTAAGTTGGAAATGATGGAGCGCTCCAGGAGTGAAGCGATCGCCATTATTGGCATAGGGTGTCGATTTCCTGGAAATGCCAACACACCAGAAAGTTTCTGGGAATTGTTATCTAATGGTAAAGACTCTGTTAGAGAGATTCCACTAGAACGTTGGGATATAGATTCTTACTACGACCCAAACCCTGATACTCCAGGGAAAATGTATATCCGTCACGCAGCATTAGTAGAGCAGGTAGATCGGTTCGATCCGCAATTTTTTGGTATCTCCGGCAAAGAAGCACATAGCCTTGACCCACAGCAACGTTTTATTTTAGAAGTAACTTGGGAAGCTTTAGAAAGATCTGGTATTGATCCCCAGCAATTAGAAAACACTCAGACAGGAGTATTTCTAGGTATCGGTCAAAATGATTATGCTAATTTGGGTTTCAGTCAAGTTGAAAATATTAGCCCTTATGATGCTACAGGAAATGGGTTTTGTTTTGCAGCAGGTAGGTTATCTTACTTTTTAGGACTGCAAGGTCCATCAATAGCAATAGATACAGCTTGTTCATCATCTTTAGTAGCTATACATGAAGCTTGTCAGAGTCTACGTCAGGGTGAGTCCAATTTGGCTTTAGCAGGAGGAGTCCAACTAATTCTCTCTCCTCAAGTAACAACTGCACTATCAAAATTAAAGGCTTTATCACCCGATGGCAAATGTAAAACTTTTGATGCGGCTGCAGATGGTTATGGTAGGGGAGAAGGATGTGGCATTGTCGTACTTAAGCGTTTGTCGGATGCAGTCAAAGATGGGGACAATATCCAGGCAGTAATTCGTGGTTCAGCAGTTAACCATGATGGACCGAGTAGCGGACTGACAGTACCGAATAAACTAGCTCAGGAAAAACTAATTCAACAAGCTCTCAAAGCAGCAAAAGTAGAACCAGGTCAAGTGAGTTATGTGGAAGCTCATGGTACTGGAACTTCCCTCGGAGATCCGATGGAAGTGAGAGCTTTAGCTAGCGTATTTGAGCAAGGACGGGATGGGGAAAATCCATTGCACATCGCTTCAGTTAAAACTAATATTGGTCATTTAGAAGCAGCAGCAGGAATTGCAGGTGTTATTAAGGTGGTTTTGCAACTGCAAAATCAAAAAATTGCTCCTCATTTACATTTTGTGAATCCTAGTCCATATATTGATTGGGAAAATACACCTGTCAAAGTACCTACTGAACTTACACCCTGGCAATCGTCGGGAGATAAAAGAATTGCCGGAGTCAGCTCTTTTGCTATTAGTGGTACTAATGCTCATATTGTCTTAGAAGAAGCACCAAGAGAAGGCAACAGGCAACAGGCAACAGGCAACAGTGAAGATTACTTAGAACGTTCAGTTCATCTATTGACTCTCTCAGCTAAAACAGAAAAATCTCTAGAAGATTTAGTAAGTAGTTATCAAAATTATTTAGAATATTATCCTGATTTGGCAATAGCAGATGTATGTTATACAGCTAATACAGGCAGAGCGCATTTTAATTATCGAATAGCAATTATTACCTCTGAGCAAAAGGAATTAATAGAAAAACTGGTTGACTGGAAAGCTAAGAAAGAAGTAGTAGGACTATATTCTGGACAAGTAGAGGGGGGTAGCCAAAGTCCGAAAATAGCTTTCCTATTCACAGGCCAAGGTTCCCAGTATATTAATATGGGAAGGCAACTATATGAAACGCAGCCAACTTTCCGTCAAGCTTTAGACCTATGCGACCAAATTCTAAAAGAATATCTAGAAGTACCTTTATTAGAAGTTATTTATTCTAAAGATGCACAAAAGTCAAGTGTATTAGACCAAACAGCTTATACCCAACCAGCTTTATTTTCAATAGAATACGCCCTAGCTAAGTTATGGGAATCTTGGGGGATTAAACCTAATGTGGCGCTAGGCCACAGTGTGGGAGAATATGTAGCCGCAACAGTAGCAGGAGTATTCAGTTTAGAAGATGGTCTGAAATTAATCGCCATGCGGGGCAAGTTGATGCAGCAGTTACCCTCCGGTGGTGAAATGGTATCTTTGTTAGCATCAGAATCTCAAGTAATAGAAGCTATAGGCGAGTATAGTTCTAAGGTGGCAATAGCAGCAGTTAATGGACCAGAAAGTATCGTAATTTCTGGTGAAAGTGAAGCTCTAGCAAATATTTGCAGTAAATTAGAATCCCAGGGAGTTAAAACTAAAAAATTACAGGTATCCCATGCTTTTCATTCCCCATTAATGGAGCCAATGTTGGCCGAGTTTGCCACAGTAGCTCAGGAAGTAACCTACAGTAAACCTCAGATACCACTAATATCTAATGTAACGGGAGAAAAAGTAGGTGCAGAAATAGCAACTGCTGAATATTGGGTGCGTCATATCCGGCAACCAGTAAGATTCTTTCAGAGTATGAAAAGTCTAAATGAGCAAGGATATCAATTATTCCTGGAAATAGGGCCGAAGCCAATATTACTGGGAATGGGAAGTCGATGTGTACCAGAAGAGAGTAGTGGTATGTGGTTACCATCCCTACGTCCCGGGGGAAATGATTGGCAACAGATACTCTCAAGTTTAGGACAGTTATATCTACAGGGTGTTAAAGTAGATTGGTCAGGTTTTGACCGAGATTATGTTCGTCAAAAAGTAATCTTGCCAACTTATCCATTTCAGCGGGAAAAATATTGGGTTGAAACTGCCAACTCTCAAACCAGCTCTGCAACTAAACTTCATCCTCTGATTAATAGAAAGTTTCAATCTCCATTATCAAAAGATATCTTTTTTGAATCAGAATTTAGCACCAACGCTCTACCATTTTTAGCCGATCACCGAATCTATGAAAAAGTAGTAGTTCCTGGAGCTAGTCACCTTTCTCTGTTATTAGCAAGCGCTTCTCTCACATTTTCTGCCACTGGATGTCAACTGGAGGATATCCTATTTCCCCAAGCTCTAGCAATTCCCGAACAAGGAATGCGTAATGTTCAGGTGGCTCTCAGTCCACAGGATAGCTTATATTCATTTCAAGTAATTAGTTTTGACAGCTCTGATAGTCATTCTTGGGCAGTCCATGCTACAGGAAAGATTTCTCCTACTAATGCTTCGCAAACCCATTCTCTAGAAACCATTGAAGGAATTCAATCCCGTTGTAGTCAAAAAATTGAAAGCACAGAAATTTACCAAAGTCTATGGGATAGACAAGTTCAATTACGGCAGAGTTTTAGATGGATACACCAGGTATGGTTAGGAGAGGGAGAAATTCTCTGTCAAATGAAAGTACCTGAGACAATCTTAGACGCTCTTAAGTACCAAATACATCCAGCCTTAATTGACTCATGTTTCCAGTCAGTAGCTGCACTGAACCTCAGTATTTCTGGAGACCAAAGTGAAACTTTTGTCCCCTTCAGTATTGAGAAGTTTACTTTTTATCAGCGCCCTGAGAATGATTTGCTTTGGTGCTATACCCGTGGATTGAAAGAAGGGACATCAGATGAAAAACTGCTGAAAGCTGAAATACAATTATTTGACCAAACTGGAAAATTAGTAGCTGAAGCAAATGGTTTTGAGGGCAGGAAAGCGAATCCCAAAGCATTACTAATGACTCTAGATGCAGATTTAAGTGATTGGTATTATGAAATTAACTGGGAACCACAACCTTTAACAGAAACTGCAAAATCTAGTGAAAATTCTGGTAAATGGTTAATATTTGCTATTACTGATGAATTGGTAGAGTCTGTCGGGCAGGATTTACAAAAAAGAGGACAAGATTATATTTGGGTATCCCCAGGTACGGAGTATCAACAATTGGATGCTCAACATTATCAAATTAATCCTATTGTTGCCGAACAATTTTCTCAACTGCTCAAAGATGAATCAGATATTCAGGGGATTTTGCACTTATGGAGTCTAAATGAAACTGACGATTTACAAACATCTCAAGAACTTGGTTGTGCCACAACGTTACATTTACTGCAAGCTTTAGTTCAAGCTGGATTAAGTAGTAGAATACCGATGTGGTTAGTGACTCAAGGGACTCAGAATGTATTCGATGTAGCAGAAGTGGTGGAACCCCTACAAGGAAGTTTATGGGGATTAGGCCGTGTTATTAGTCTCGAACATCCAGAATTAAAGTGTGGACGAATAGACTTAGAATCAACATCTAATTTTGCGGAAATGGTTCCAATGTTAGTAGAGGAACTATTTGCTCAAGATAATAATGAAGACCAAATAGCGATTCGTCAGGGAGTTCGTTATGTAGCGAGATTAGTACGGCAACAAAAGCAGAAAATTAGTTTAGAGGAAGAATTAGGATTAGAAAATCAACCAGTAGAATTGAAGTTGTCTGAATATGGACTGATAGACAAGCTCAACTGGCGGGTAATGGAGCGTCGTCTTCCCCAAGAGAATGAGGTGGAAATTGAAGTTAAAGCAGCGGGTTTAAATTTCCGAGATGTACTAAATTCCTTGGGATTATTGAAAGAATATTATGCTGAGGTTTTAGGTATTACTGATGTATCTCAACTCAATTTTGGGTTGGAATGTGTCGGCGTCATTGCATCTGTGGGAGAAAATGTTTCTCAGTGGCAGGTAGGAGATGAAGTTATGGCTATAGTTCATAATGGATTTAGTAGTTTTGTTACTACTCGTGCCGATCTAATTATGGCTAAACCGAAAAATCTGAGTTTTACGGAAGCAGCAACTTTACCATTGACTTTTGCTACAGCTTACTATGGATTACAAAATTTAGCGAAAATTCAGCCAGGAGATAAGGTATTAATTCATGCTGCTGCTGGTGGTGTCGGGCAAGCAGCAGTTCAAATTGCACTGGGGGTAGGAGCAGAAGTATTCGCGACTGCTAGTCCTCCAAAGTGGGAGTTTCTCAAATCTATGGGAATAAAACACATCATGAATTCCCGTACTTTAGATTTTGCGGATGAAATTATGACTATTACTCAGGGAGAAGGTGTAGATATAGTTTTAAATAGTCTGAATGGAGATTTCATTGATAAGAGTTTTGCGGTTCTAGGGAAAAAAGGGCGATTTGTAGAAATTGGCAAAATCGGAATTTGGGATAAACAAAAGGTGATGGAGAAACGCCCAGATGCTGAATACTTGCCTTTTGATATTGGACTGATGATTCAACAACAATCAGGTTTAATGGCAGAATTTTCAGAGGAATTAAATCAGCAGTGTCAGTCAGGAAAACTCAAAGCATTATCTCATAAAGTATACCCGAATACAGAAGTAAAAGCTGCTTTCCGATATATGCAGCAAGGTAAGCATATAGGAAAAGTGGTAGTTTCTCTGCCAGAAACAGGAGATAAGCAAAAATCTATAAAATCTGAAGCAAGTTATTTGATTACAGGAGGTTTGGGAGCTTTAGGCTTAGAAGTAGCCCAATGGATGGCGAAAGAAGGAGCTAAAAATATAGTATTAACTGGGCGTCGGGATCCGAATGAAAGGGCACAAAAAGTTATAGAAGAATTAGAAGCAGAGGGAGCATCAATCAGTGTTTTGTTAGGGGATATTTCCACTCAAGAATCTGTGAGGAAAATCTTAGAAGAAATATCTACTTCCTTACCACCACTCAAAGGAATAATTCATGCTGCCGGGGTGTTGGATGACGGGGTATTGCAAAAAATGACCTGGGAGAAATTTACAAAAGTAATGGAACCCAAGGTTTCAGGAACCTGGTATTTACATCAACTGACTCAGGATTTACCTTTAGATTTCTTTGTGTGCTTCTCATCCATGGCTTCCATGTTAGGAAATTATGGCCAAGGAAACTATGCTGCGGCTAATGGTTTTATGGATGCGATCGCTCACTATCGTCAAGGCCAAGGATTACCAGGATTAAGCATTAACTGGGGAGCATGGGCAACAGCAGGAATGGCTGCTCGTTTGGCCAAGGAACATCAAAACCGAATGCAGAGTAGTGGAGTAATGGCCATCGAAGCCGAACCAGGAATGCAAGCATTAGGTTCATTGTTATCAGGACCTCAAAGCCAAGTAGGGGTGTTCCCGGTTAATTGGTCTGAATTTTTTAGGCAGATGCCTGGATTGGCAAAACTCCGATATTTAGAAGCTTTTAGCACAAAATCCGTAGAACAAAATCAGAACAATCAGATTTTAGAACAGCTAAATTTAGCTTCAGATGGGGAACAAGAACAGCTATTGACCTCTTATCTCCAAAGCAAAATTGCTCATATTATGGGTATGACAGTTTCTCAAATAGAGTTAGAAAAATCTCTAATTATGATGGGACTTGACTCATTGATGGCTGTGGAATTGCGAAATCAGATTCAAACTGAGCTAGGGGCGGATATTCCAGCTACCAGATTTATGGAAGGAATAACTATTCAGCTTCTAGCAACTGAGGTTAAGGAACAACTGACGATTGATACAGATAAAAATCAAACCCTTGAATCAAACGATCCAGAGCAACTCGATCAAAATCAAGATAATAATTGGATAGAGGTGGAACTATGAACTTAGTGGAGTTTTTACAAGATATCTCTCTCAAAGGGGTAAAGTTATGGTGTGATGGAGAAAAATTGCGTACTGGAGGTTCCCAAGAGGTATTAACTCCCGATGTGATTTCTCAACTGAAGCAATACAAAACTCAAATTGTGCAATTATTGCAGGAACAACCAGATATCTTGCAAGTATACCCTCTATCCTATGGCCAAAGAGGTCTCAGATTTTTATGGGAAGTAGCTCCAGAGAGTTATACTTACAATTTGTCATTTGCCGTTCGGATTTACTCTCAAGTAGAACTGGCTATTTTGCAGCAAACTTTTGAAGTTTTAAAGAATCGCCATCCAATGCTGCGCAGCACTTTTCCAAAATTGGGTCAAGAAATGGTTCGACAAATACATCAAAATCAACCATTGGATTTCTTGGAAATTGATGCTTCGAGTTGGAATGAGGATGAGTTGTACACAAACGTTCTGGAAACTCATCGTCTACCTTTCGCCCTGGAAACAAAACCAGTAATGCGAATCAGATGGTTTAGCCATTCTGAAAAAGACCATATCCTGTTGATGACAATACATCACATCGCTTGGGATGGTTGGTCTATGAGTTCAATTGTCAACGAGCTACCAGAAATTTACCAAGCTCAAAAAGCTGGTGTTGAGGTATCTCTTCCTCAAATAGGTTATTACCAAGATTATGTTAGTTGGCAAAGGAATTTATTAGTAGGAACTGAAGGAGAGCGCCTCTGGAATTATTGGCAACAAAAACTGGCAGGGGATTTGCCAGTCTTGAATTTACTTACAGATAAACCACGCCCACCAATACAAACCTATAACGGTGCTGCTTACGATTTAAAATTACCTCAAGAACTAACTGAGCAACTCAAAGCACTAGCTCAGGAAGCAGGGGCGACTCTTTACATGGTCCTTCTGGCAGCTTTTCAAATACTTCTATCTCGTTACACCAGTCAAGAAGATATCTTAGTCGGTTCTCCTACTTTTGGTAGGTCTAAACCTGAGTTTGTACCCATTGTTGGTTACTTTGTCGATCAAGTTGTGATGAGGGGAAATCTTTCAGGAAATCCCAGTTTCAAAGACTTCCTTTCTCAGGTACGCCAAACTGTTATTGAAGCATTAGCTCATCAAGATTATCCCTTTTCTTTGTTAGTACAGCGATTACAGGTAGAGCAAGATTCCAGTCGCTCCCCTCTATTTCAGGCTTACTTTATCCTACAAAATTTCCAAGGTGCTCAAAATGTACAAAAGCTGTTATCCAGCCGGAAAAAAACTGTAGTAAATTGGGCAGGATGGGAAGTAGAACCTTTTGCATTAGCTCAGTATGAAAGTCTCTTCGATTTGACATTAGAACTGATTGAGGAAGACTCATCTATGCTGGGATTCCTCAAATACAATACAGATATATTTGATGAGCAGACTATTGCCAGGATGGCTAGTCATTACCAGACTTTGTTAACAGGAATTGTGAATAATCCCCAGGAAAATGTGGCTCAACTGCCTTTATTGGGGGATGTAGAACAGCAGCAGTTACTAGGGGAATGGAATAACACTGCTAGGGAATATCCAGAAGATAAATGTATGCATCAATTGTTTGAAGAAAAAGTCAAACAAACTCCTGATGCTGTGGCATTGATTTTTGGCGATCGACGATTGACTTATAAAGAGTTGAACGAACGAGCAAATCAGTTAGCACATTATCTACAAACTTTGGAAGTCAAAGCAGAAGTGCTAGTAGGTTTATGTATAGATCGCTCAATCGAAATGTTAGTGGGGCTTTTGGGGATACTGAAAGCTGGAGGAGCTTACGTCCCCATCGACCCTAGTTATCCCCAACAAAGGTTAGCTTATATGTTAGAAGATTCTGCTGTGCCAGTATTACTAACAACAGAATCATTATTAGAAATAATACCAGAACATCAGGCCAAAACCGTATGTTTGGATAGGGATTGGCAAGCGATCGCTTCACATTCTCCGGAAAATATGGAAAGGGTAATTACTCCAGAGAATCGAGCTTATGTGATTTATACTTCTGGCTCTACAGGTAAACCCAAAGGAGTAGAAATCAACCATTATTCTCTAGTCAATTTCCTAGTATCCATGAATAGTTATCTAGAATTGACTAACTTGGATACTTTTAATGGCATTACTACCATCTCATTCGATATTGCAGCATTAGAACTTTATCTACCACTAATAGTCGGAGCATCAGTAGCATTAGTTCCTCGTGAAATAGCCATAGATGGCAACAGGTTGTTACCCCAGTTATTAGAATCCGGAGCCACAGTTATGCAGGCAACCCCTGCTACTTGGAAAATGTTGTTAACAGCAGGCTTATCAAATCATAAATTAGACGTGAAATTATTGTCTGGAGGTGAAGCTTTACCTGCTGAATTAGCTCATCAACTACTGGAGGTAGGCAAGGAACTATGGAATGTTTATGGCCCGACAGAAGCTACAATTTGGTCAACAATTTACAAAGTAGGCGATCGGCTAAAATCAACAAAAGATAGTCATGTAATTACACCAATTGGTCGTCCCATTGCCAATACCGACATTTATATATTAGACAGCTATTTGCAACCAGTTCCCATTGGGGTACCCGGAGAACTACATATTGGTGGAACTGGTTTAGCTCGTGGGTATCTCAATAGACCAGAATTAACTCAAGAGAGATTTATCCCCAACCCTTTTGGGAATTTACAAACCCAAAGTCAAAAATCAAGAATATATAAAACAGGGGATTTAGCTCGATACTTACCTGACGGCAATATTGAGTATCTGGGTAGAATTGATAACCAAGTCAAGATTCGTGGTTTCCGTATTGAACTGGGAGAAATTGAATCTACATTGAGTAAGCACCCAGAGGTACAAGAAGCAGTAGTTATTACTCATCCCGATCGCTTGATTGACAAGCCACTCATAGCATACATTGTTCCCAACTTCCAAGGTGAAGACCCAAATTCTCGTGAATCTATAAATCAGGCCCAGAGCGAGCGACTATTATTGTGGCAGGAACTCAGAGATAAGATATATGAACAAACTATAGTTGATGGAGGTGCAAATTTTAACCCTCTTATTTGGAGAGATAGCTATACAAGCGAGCCATTTCCTGAAGAAGATATGTCTCAATGGTTAGATTACACAATTGAACGAATTATCAGTGGTAAACCTGAGCGTGTCTTGGAAATTGGTTGTGGTACTGGGATGTTGCTATTCAAGATTGCTCCCCAAACTTCCAAATATTATGGTACAGATATTTCCGACAAAGCTATTTCCTATATTGAGGAACAATTAAAAACACTAGAGGGAGATTGGTCTCATGTACAAGTCTACAATCAACCTGCCCAAGATTTTCAAGCCTTAGAGAAAGAATCTTTCGATGCTGTTATCCTCAACTCAGTTATCCAGTATTTTCCTAGTATTGAATATTTAGTAGGGGTATTGGAAAATGCAATTAAATTAGTGGAACCGGGTGGCACGATATTTATCGGAGATGTGCGGAGTCTACGACTACTAGAAACATTCCATACCGATCTATTATTGAGCCAAGCTACGGACGAGGAAAAAGTAGAAGATTTATGGCAGCGAGTACAAAAAAAATTAAAACAAGAAGAGGAACTGGTAATTGATCCAGAGTTTTTCCAAGCTCTACAGCAGTATTTACCCCAAATTAGTCAAGTAGAGATTCAGCTCAAACGTAGTCGTGCTGATAATGAGATTACCAAGTTCCGGTATGACGTGATTCTTCATATAGAAAAAGAAGTTTTGTCCTCTAATTGCAGCCCGGAATTGCTGAACTGGCAACAGGAGGAACTGACATTATCATCTGTCCAGCAAATTTTGGCACAAAAACAGCCAGAGATGCTCATCATTAAAGATGTTCCCAATGCACGCCTCCAAACCCAAGTAAAACTCAATCAACTCTTGACAAGAAAAAATGAATTTGTTATGGTTGAGGAATTACGCAAAGCTTTACCAGAAAACACCCCAGAAAAAGGGATAGAGCCTGAAGATTTTTGGAATTTGGATGATGAGTTGGCTTATAAAAGCTACATTACTTGGTCAGCTCTCAATTCCGATTGCTACGATGTTGTTTTTTGGCAAAAATCATCTGCACCAACAAATAATGGGTTACCCCCACTACCAAAAGAAAATAGCCAACAAAAACCTTGGACTGTTTACAGCAACAATCCTTTACAGAGTAAATTATCTCAGCAGATAGTTCCTAAACTACGCACTTTTATGGAACAGGTATTACCTCAGTATATGGTTCCATCAACTTTTGTGTTGTTAGACTCCCTACCATTAACACCCAACGGTAAAGTAGACCGGAAAAAGTTGCCCAACCCCGACATTAATCGTTCTCATACTGAATATGTCGTACCTAAATCTGAAACAGAACAACAGATTGCTAAGGTTTGGCAAGAAGTGCTTAAACTAGAAAAAGTAGGCATTCACGATAATTTTTTTGAAGTAGGCGGAAACTCTTTACTCTTGATACAGGTAAGTGGTAAACTTAAAGAAATATTTAAAATAGAGCTGCAAGTAGTAGAACTTTTAAAATATCCAACTATTTATTATTTGAGTCAGCATATAAAAGGTGAAAGTATTAGTAAAACTGATAGCGAGGAAGCACGAAATATTCGTGATACTAACTTAAAAGAAGGTAAAAGCATGATGAAACAAAGACTTGCACGGAGACAAAAACATCGTTCTCGCTATCAATTCAAAGATTAATTATGCTGATTTATTATTTCATTTTATTTAATTAATTCTCGAACAAAATAGCTAGTTAATTAATGTATTAAAAAATATAAAAAAATGAATCCACAAGATGAAGAAAATTTAATAGACGATTTAGGGATAGCAGTTATTGGTATGTCTGGTCGTTTTCCACAATCTGAAGACACCGATAAATTTTGGCAAAATCTTCAGGATGGCGTTGAATGTATCTCTTTTTTTTCAGAGGAAGAATTACTAGAATCTGGTGTAAAAGCAGAATTACTAAATAATCCTAACTATGTAAAAGCCCGTGCTATGATGTCGGACATTGATATGTTCGATGCAAGTTTCTTTAGTTATAGTCGCAAGGAAGCTGAATGTATAGATCCACAACAACGTTTGTTTCTTGAATGTGCTTGGGAAGCTATAGAAAAAGGTGGTTACGATCCAGATACCTATGAAGGTTTAATAGGAGTTTATGCTGGAAGTGGCATGAACCACTACTTATTGAAGAATCTTTATCCAAGTCTTGATTACGATAATCAATTGAACTCTTATCAATTAATGATCAATAGTGATAAAGATTTCTTGGCAACTCGTGTCGCTTACAAGCTAAATTTAAGAGGACCAGCAGTCAACGTTCAAACTGCTTGTTCAACCTCATTGGTTGCTGTCCATACAGCTTGTCAAAGTTTACTCAATGGGGAATGCGATCTAGCTCTGGCAGGTGGAGTCTCTATCCAACTTCCCCAAAAATCTGGGCACTTATATCGAGAAGGGATGATTTTCTCTCCTGATGGCCACTGTCGAACTTTTGATGCTCAAGCCAAGGGGACAATAACAGGTGATGGTGTGGGGGTCGTACTTCTTAAGCGCCTCAATAACGCGCTCGCGGATGGTGATTCAATCCAGGCCATAATCAAGGGTTCGGCAATTAATAATGATGGTTCCTTGAAAGTCGGCTACACTGCACCCAGCATAGAAGGTCAAGCAGCAGTTATTGCCGAAGCTCATGCTGTTGCAGGAATAGATCCAGAGACAATTTCATACATAGAAGCTCATGGTACAGGGACAGAGTTAGGAGACCCGGTGGAAATTGCAGCTCTGACTCAAGCTTTTAAGTATAGCACAGAAAAGAAAGGTTTCTGTGCCATTGGTTCCCTAAAAAGTAATATGGGTCATTTAGATGCAGCGGCAGGAGTAGCAGGACTGATAAAAACTGTTTTAGCTCTCAAACATAAATTAATACCACCAACCCTACATTTTGAAGAACCTAACCCTCAAATAGATTTTGTTAATAGTCCTTTATATGTTAATGCCACTCTTTCCGAATGGAAGACTAATGGAACTCCTCGTAGAGCGGGGGTTAGTTCCTTTGGTATTGGAGGCACAAACGCTCATATAATCTTGGAAGAAGCTCCAGAACAAATTAAACAAGAAAATTCTCCAGAGCGTCCAACTAATCTATTAACTCTCTCAGCAAAAACTTCAGAAGCACTGACACAACTGGTAGCAAATTATCAAAATTATATAGAAACTAATCAGGAATTAGAAATTGCAGACATTTGCTACACTGCCAACACAGGACGTAAACATTTCAAGCATCGTCTAGCTACTATTGTAGAAAATCAGCAACAGCTACTAGAAAAACTCAAATCTTACCAACTACAAGAAGCAGTAACACAACTATATTCTGGAGAGTCGCCAAATAAGATCGTAAAAACAGCATTCCTATTTACAGGTCAAGGTTCCCAGTATGTAGATATGGGAAGGCAACTGTATGAACAAGCACCCACTTTCCGTGAAGCTTTAGACGAATGTGACCAAATTTTACAGCCCTATCTGGAAGTACCTCTATTAGAAATCATATATCCTAAAGATGCACAAAAGTCAACTTCCGATTTATTAGATCAAACAGCTTATACCCAACCTGCCCTATTTGCCCTGGAATATGCTCTATTCAAATTATGGTCTTCATGGGGAGTCAGACCAGATGTAGTGATGGGACACAGTGTAGGAGAATATGTAGCAGCAACAGTAGCAGGAGTATTTAGTTTAGAAGATGGTCTGAAACTAATAGCCATGCGAGGAAAGTTGATGCAAAAGTTACCCTCCGGAGGTGAGATGGTATCAGTAATGGCATCAGAATCTCAAGTAACAGAAGCCATAAAAGAATATAGTTCCCAAGTAACAATAGCAGCAGTTAACGGACCAGAAAGTATAGTAATTTCAGGTGAGAGTGCAGCCATAGCCAAGATTTGTAGTGAATTTGAATCTGTAGGAGTCAAGACCAAAAAACTACAAGTGTCTCATGCTTTCCATTCCCCATTGATGGAACCAATGTTAACAGAATTTGGAGCAGTGGCTAAAGAAATCACCTATACCCGACCCAAAATACAACTAATATCAAACGTTACGGGAGAAGAAGTAGATGATGGTATTGCTTCAGCAGAATATTGGGTAAATCATGTACGTCAACCAGTAAAGTTTGTCCAAGGGATGGAAACTTTGCACAAACAAGGTGCTGAAATCTTCCTAGAAATAGGACCAAAACCGATACTGTTAGGTATGGGTCGTGAGTGTCTCATGGGAGAAAAAAAAGTATGGTTGTCCAGTTTACGTTCGGGGAAACCAGACTGGTTACAAATGCTGCAAAGTTTAGGGGAATTGTATGTCCGGGCAATAAAAATTGATTGGTTAGGATTCGATCAGGATTATTCCCGTAATAAGGTAGAGTTACCTACATATCCTTGGCAACGAAAAAGCTATTGGATAAAAGATATTCGTCAACAGACAACTCAAGACAAAAAGAGCATAACATCTGTAGAAAAAGTAAAACTTGATGGAGCAAATATCCAGTCAAGGGACACAGACCAGATAATATTACAGCAGCCAAAACTAAGGTTATCAGCTCCAGAATCACTAGATATAGAAAATACTGCGCCAGTTATAGAAGCCAACACGAAAATGAAATTGGCTCAGTTGCCAGTTCAAGGACAACCTGCTGCTGGTGTTGAAGAAAATATAACCAAATTGAGTAGCTTTAATATAGATTTGACTCAAATTAAAGAAACCCTCAAAAAAAGTCTAGCAGAGGCATTGTATACAGATATCAGTGAAATAGAAGAAGACAAAAAGTTTGTGGATTTAGGTTTAGATTCTATTGTTGGAGTAGAATGGATAACTGAAATCAATAAAACTTACAACTTAAACATAAAAGCCACTAAACTATACGATTACCCTACCTTATTAGATTTCGCCAAATATATCGCTGACACCCTATCAACTGAAGGTAAAAATCTTGATGGGTCGCGATCGCCATCTGCCCAAACTGGAACAACTATCAGCAACCAATCTCTAAAATTAACTGACTCCCAGAACAATTTCTCACAAGTCAAAGAAACTTTGAAACAACAATTAGCGGAAGCCTTGTATGCGGATATCAGTGAAATAGAAGAAGACAAAAAGTTTGTGGATTTAGGTTTAGATTCTATTGTTGGAGTAGAATGGATAACTGAAATCAATAAAACTTACAACTTAAATATAAAAGCTACTAAACTATACGACTACCCTACCTTATTGGATTTCGCCAAATATATTACCCAGGAAATTTATTCTACAGGAGGAAGTAAATTCCCCACAGAGCATAAAGAATCTATTCAAAAAGATTATTTACCTGGAAATTCACAAGCACAAATCAAAGAAAAATTACGCTCAATATTGAGTAGAGTAGCTAATGGAGAATTAACAGTCCAGGAAGGAAATAAAATGATTCAACAAGTCAAGAATCAACAGGACTTACGCAAAATATGAAAATATACGCCACTTGTAGGGATTTAATGCCGTTAACTCCTACTAGATATGGTGACTATGACTAAGTCCTGATCGAGTAAAAATTATGATTTTTCAGGAGAATGAATATTATGAACAAAGAACAAATATTTAATATAATCAAAAAACATACTTGTGAAATAGCACCAGAATTAGAAAGAGTACCTCTATCACCAACTGATAGTCTAAAAAATTTAGGCATTGATTCAGTAAGTAGGGCAGAAATTATAATGATGGTCATGGAAGACTTATCCTTAAATATTCCACGCATAGAATTAGCAGGAGCCAACAATCTAGGAGAACTGGCCGATATATTGGCCAGCAAATTATAAGCAGTGAATCATGGGAATTAACCAAACCAGAGGGGCTATCAATGAGCAACATAGAGATAACAGGTATGGGCATTGTTACTTCCATTGGTCAAGGAGTTGCTACTTTTAAAGAAGCTCTGTTATCAGGGGAAACTCAATTCGCTTATTTAAAACAGCCTGGACGTGAAAGCGTCAAAGCATTTATTGGCGCCGAAATTCCCGATATTGACACCAGAACCCTATTTCCTGAGTACAGTGGACTTTTGCGCGCTGCTACTAAGAGCGCCCAAGTAGCAACAGTAGCCGTCGCTGAAGCCTGGCAAGATGCTCAACTCACCTCCAGCCAAATTAACCCAGAACGAGTAGGATTAGTTGTAGGTGGTTCAAACTTACAACAACGTTATCAGCAACAAATCTGGGAACGTTATCACTCACGTCAGGAATTTATACGACCAACTTATGGACTGACGTTTTGGGATACAGATATATTGGGTCTGATTTCCCAGTGTTTTCAGATTCAAGGCGAAGGATATAGTGTAGGAGGAGCTTCCGCAAGTGGAGCAGTTGCCATAATTCATGCTGCCCGTCAAATTTTAATGGGGAACAGCGATATTTGCATTGCCCTGGGAACCTTATCCGATTTATCAGGTTATGAATTACAAGCACTGATGAATTTAGGCGCAATGGGAAGCGAACGTTTTGCCGATCGCCCAGACCTTGCTTGTAGGCCATTTGACCAAGACCATGATGGCTTTATTTATGGAGAAGGTTGTGGAGTAGTGATTTTAGAGAGTACTGACCACGCTCGACAACGGGGCGCTCAATCCTATGGCCAACTTAAGGGTTGGGGTTTTGCTTTAGATGGGAACCGTAGTCCTGAACCTTCCCAAAAAGGTGAAGAGCGGGCTATAAATACTGCTTTAGCCATGGCCGACCTTCAGCCAGAGAGTATTGATTATGTGAATACCCACGGTACTGGTTCTCCCCTTGGTGACAAAACAGAAGTGGGAGCTTTAAAATCTGCGGGACTTCAGCATTGCCTACTCAACTCAACAAAATCTTTAACTGGACACTGTCTAACTGCTGCTGGTGTAGTGGAAGCGATCGCCACTATATTACAAATGAAATTTGGTTTTTGTCATCCTACCAAAAATTTAGTCAATCCCATTGATACCAGTTTAAATTGGGTGAAAGAAACTTCTGTTCAAGCTGAGATTAAATATGCGATCAGCAACAGCTTTGGTTTTGGGGGAATTAATACAGCTTTATTAATAGCACAGGAGTAGATTTATGCCAAAAGTTGGAATTGAAGCACTAAATGTATATGGGGGTTCAGCTAAAATAGATGTGCGAATGTTGGGGCAAGCACGTCAGTTAGACATGACTCGCTTCGATAATCTGATGATGAAAGAGAAAGCAGTTGCGATGCCTTTTGAAGACCCAGTTTCTTATGCTATTAATGCAGCCAAACCTATTATTGATGGCCTCAGCAATCTGGAAAAGCAACAAATTAAAATGGTGATAACTTGTACTGAATCTGGCATTGATTTTGGCAAGTCTATCAGCACTTATATTCAGGATTATTTGGGGCTAAGTCGTAACTGCCGAATGTTTGAGATTAAGCAAGCTTGCTACGCAGCTACAGCAGGTTTACAGATGGCATTCAACTTGATTTTGTCACAAACCTGTCCAGGGGCTAAAGTTTTGGTGATAGGAACTGATATATCCCGGTTTATTATAACAGAGGGAGGAGAAGCTATCAACCAAGATTGGTATTTTGCCGAATCAAGTAGTGGTGCTGGAGCAGTGGCTATGTTAGTCAGTGATGTTCCCAAAATTTTCCAAGCTGATGTAGGATGTAATGGTTACTATGGCTATGAAGTCATGGATACTTGTAGACCTAGCCCAGATTCAGAAGCAGGAGATGCAGATTTATCATTACTATCTTACCTAGATTGTTGTGAAAATGCCTATCAGAACTATCAAGAACTGGTAGAAGGAGTAGATTATCAAGAAACTTTTGATTACTTGAGCTTTCATACTCCTTTTGGAGGTATGGTTAAAGGCGCTCACAGAAGTATGATGCGTAAGTTCAAAAGAGCAAAACCTGCCGATATAGAAGAGGACTTTCAGAGACGGGTAATGCCAGGATTAATCTATTGTCAACAAGTAGGTAACATTATGGGAGCGACGGTGTTTTTATCCTTAGCTAGCATGATTGACAATGCAGATTTTAGCGCACCCCGGCGAATAGGTATCTTTTCTTATGGTTCTGGTTGTTGTTCGGAATTTTACAGTGGAGTTGCTTTTCCACAAGGAAAAGAAATTCAAGATCAACAAAATATTGGATCTCACTTAGCCAGTCGCTATTCCTTAAATATGGAAGAATATGAGCAGTTACTGAATTATAGTTCGAGAGTTGCTTTTGGTACTAGAAATGTAACTTTAGATTATGAACTGTTCCCTGGTGTTTGGAAACAAATTGAAGGAAAAGGCCGCTTAGTTCTGAAAAGAATCAAGGAATTTCACCGAGAATATGAATGGATATAGTTTTATTAACCGATAATGAATAATGAATAATGGATAATTACTTCTGGTTAAAACCGCAAAGGAATTGAATATACGGAAATCTTATTTCTTTTTTTCTCCTGACAAGGAGAGGTTTTAAAGCAAATGGATTAATTATCAATATTGGTCAAACTTTGTTAACTCAACAAATCAAAAAACAAGTTAAATTTCAAGACAAAGGAGATAAAACTTATGATACAAGCACAATTAGGACAATTAAAAGAAGAGTATGAACAAAAAGGATATTGTCAAATTCGAGAATTTTTTAATGCTTCCGAAATAAAAGTAATTGAAGAAGCCTTGGAAACTGCCAAAGACAAAAGTGAAATTTCTGAAGAAAAAGTAACACTAAAAATAGGTAAATATGAGGAGATTGATACAAAGGATCATGCTTACGATCTAGTTAAATATGACTTTGTTTCTTCCTTATTAAAAAAGAAGTTGCCTTTTTTGAATGAAATTACAGGCAAAAAAATAATGATTATGCACAATGCCTTCTTTTCTGTTGAACCTAATCAGAAAGGATTAGGATGGCACGTAGGAGTTGGTTCATTTTCATTTACGCAAATGGATGACTTTGGTGCATCAATATGGATTCCTTTAGATGAAATAACTAAAGAATATCGAGGTGGAATGCAATATGTGCCTATAGATGCTTTTCCAGGGAAATTTCTTTATACTATTCACGATTTGCATTTAAAAAATAATATTAAGTGGGATGAGTCAAAGGGGGATTTGAATGAATATGTAGCTGGTGCAAATACTATTATGAATAAGATTACAGAAGATGTCATAGATTATACTATTAAAGATGATTATGCAGAAGACCAGTATAAAGTTGGCGATGTACTTTTCTTCAATAAATATGTTTTACATCGTTCCGTCCCTTTAAAGCCTGGTTTACATAAAATCCGACGTGCTTTTGTGATTCGACTTGTAGATTATGATACTCGGGTAGATGAGGAACGTTTGGGTTTATTTTCAAAATATACTCAATTACATTCTAGATTATATAGAACACTACCTCGTTACAATAAAGATAGTGTTTTGGTTATGGTTTCTCGTGCAATTAAGCAGGGATTAAAATCTCCCTATTTACGAGATATACCTTATGTTCAAAAAACATTATCAGACAGAATTGCCGATGAATATGAAAATATTTTGGAAGGTGAAAATACCTTAAAATCGGATAGCTTTGATGTTAATTTGGCTGAACTTAAAGCAAGTCTAAAAGAAAGTTTGGCAGCAGCTTTGTATGCAGATATTAGTGAAATAGAAGAAGACCAAAAATTTGTTGATTTAGGATTAGATTCTATAGTTGGAGTTGAATGGATAACCAGCATAAATGCAACTTATAATTTGAACATGAAAGCTACCAAATTATATGATTATCCGACTTTATTAGATTTGGTTCAATATATTGGTAGTGAAATAAAAAATTCTCCAAATGGAAGTCAATTTTCTCAGAGCAATCAAATTACTGCCAAAGAATCTCCAAAAAATCAAGATTTATCTACAGATTCACAGGAAGACGTAAGGCAAAAAATACGCTCTATTCTGAGTCAAGTAGCAAGTAAGAAATTAACTACTCAAGAGGCAAATAAAATAATTGCAAAAATTAAACAAGGAAAATAATCTAATCCTTTAGTCCCCAAAAAAATCAAGGAATTTCATCAAGAATAGCTATGGATTACTATAAAACCCTAAAAATTAATTATCAGTCTGCTGTACAAAGAATTCAGATATATCGACCTGAAGCTAACAATAGCATTAATCCGGATCTGGCTCAAGAGTTATTATTAGCTTTACAAGCTGCTGAAGCAGAGGAAACAGTTAAAGTAGTTATTCTAGAAGGACTACCTGATGTGTTTTGTACAGGGATGGATTTTCAAGAAGTAGCAGATGGAAGGGAACTTGATCCAAAACAGAATATGCACAGTTACTACAACATCTTGAAACAGATGTATCAAAGTAGCAAAGTGATTTTATCAAGAGTCCGTGGGAGGGTGCAAGCAGGAGGTGTGGGTTTGGTAGCAGCTAGCGATCTAGTTGTGGCGGATCAAACTGCTACCTTCGTTTTATCTGAACTCTTATTTGGTTTGTTACCTGCTTGTGTGTTGCCATTTTTGATTCGTCGAGTAGGGTTCCAAAAAGCCCAACGTTTATCACTAACAACTCAACCAATTTCAGCATCAGAGGCTTATAACTGGGGGTTAGTTGATGAATATAATGAGGATACTAATAAGTCAATTAATCAATATATTCGACGTTTGAGATATTTAGAATCATCCGGAGTCAAAGAGTTAAAAGACTTGATGAATAAATTATGGATTATTCAAGAAGAAACTCAAGATTTAGTTGTAAATACGTCTTGTAGTATGATGGTCAAACCTGCTGTTCGCGAAAAAATTAGACTATTTATACAAGAGGGGGTGTTTCCATGGCAAAGTTAAATTTTAATCAGGACTCAGTTAAGGGTAATTCTAAGGCACAACTGGTGGAGTTGGGAAATGGTGTTGTTCAAATCACTATGAATGATGAGGAGAACAGAAATAATTTTTCCCAGGAAATGGTGACAGGATTATTTCAATGTTTTCAAGCAGTTAGAGAGAATAAGAACTATAAAGTAGTTATATTGGCAGGAACTAATAATTACTTCGGCACGGGTATTAGTGGCGAACAGTTAATGTCAACTGTTCAAACAGAAGATAACTTTTCTATTGAGAAAATTACTGAGCTATTAACTTTGGCACTAAATTGTCCGATACCTGTTATTGCTGCGATAGAAGGGCACGCATTAGGAGGTGGTTTTGCTATCGGTTTATATGCAGATTTACTGGTGCTAAGTCAAGAAAGTTTTTATGCCAGTAACTTTCTGAAATATGGTTTTATTCCTGGAGCTGGAGCAATATTTATATTACTGAAAAAGCTTGGGTTAGAACTAGGACAAGAAATGGTGTACACCGCCCGCAATTATCGTGGGAAAGAATTAGAAAAGCGGGGAGTTCCTTTTCCAGTTTTACCGAGAAAGGAAGTGCTAAAGTTTGCCAGAAAAATTGCTAATGAAATAGCAGAAAAACCCAGGTTGTCTCTAGTTACTTTAAAGAAATACTTAATTTCAGACATTAGAAAAAAAATGCAAGAAGTACTTCCTAAAGAAGTAGAGATGCAAGAAATAACCTTTAATCAACCTGAGGTTAAAAGCTTGATAGAATCAAGTTTTGCAGTAGGTGGAGGCAATAAACAGCAGAGTCAGTTAACAGAAGAAGAAAATATTTTATCTCAATTACAATCGGGTAATCTTTCCTTAGAAAATGCAGAAGCGCTACTCCTAGGAATGACTGAAGAAAAAATACCAGAAACAGTTCAGGATGTCAAAGCGATCGCTCCTGAAAATTATGATGAGTTATTATCTGAAGAATTATTATCTTTGGTAAGTGCTGGAGAAATATCTTTAGAAGCAGCAGAAAATTTATTATTAGAATTAGAAGCAGGAGAACCAGAAGATCAGACAGAAAAATTACTAAATCAGTTACAGTCAGGTGAAGTTTCTTTGGAGAATGCTGAGTCAATTCTGTTAGGTTTGGATGAGGGAAAACCAAAAAATAATGATGAAAATCAATTAATTAATTCGGATAATTATGATGAGTTATTATCTGAGGAATTATTATCTTTAGTAAGCTCAGGAGAAATATCTTTAGAAGCAGCAGAAAATTTATTATTAGAATTAGAAGTAGTCAAACCAGAAGATCATACAGAAAAATTATTAAATCAGTTACAATCAGGTGATATTTCCTTGGAGAATGTAGAATCAATTCTGTTAGGTTTGGATGAGGGAAAATCGCCAGCTAAAACGACAACTCAAAAAAAAATAGATAACTATGAAAATAAATCGGTAAATCCTGATAATTCAGAAGAATTGTTATCATTGTTAAGCTCAGGAAAAATCTCATTAGACGCAGCAGAAAATTTATTATTAGAAGTAGCACCAGAAATTAAAACAGATGTTAGTGAAGGGCTTAACTCTGGTAACAATGATATAGCGAACACAGATATAGCAATTATTGGAATCTCATGTCGATATCCAGGAGCAAATAACTGGCAAGAATTTTGGGAAAATTTAAAGAATGGAGTTGATAGTGTAACAGATCCACCTCCTGGAAGATGGGAAGAAAAGAATTGGTATAATCCAGATCCAGAGAATCCAGGTACTGCCTATTCAAAGTGCGCTGGTTTTTTAGAGGAAATTGATAAATTTGACCCCTTATTTTTTAAAATTTCTCCCGAAGAAGCTCAGTTTGTCGAGCCTCAACAAAGAATATTTTTAGAAGAAGCTTACCATGCTATAGAGGATGCTGGATATGCTACTGATTCTCTTAAAGGTGAAAAGTGTGGAGTATTTGTGGGAGCGTCAACGGGTGATTATCTCAAGTTATTATCAATTGCTGGATTAGAGACTCATCGGTTTGTACTAACAGGAAATATTCTGTCTCTTGTACCAGCAAGAATTGCCTACTTCCTTGACTTGAAAGGGCCAGTAGCAACTATTGATACCTCTTGTTCGTCCTCATTAGTCGCTATTCATCAAGCTTGTGAAAGTATACAGAGAGGGGAAAGCGAAATGGCGATCGCTGGAGGTATTTCTATTTGTGCAACAGCAGACTTCCAAATAGCCTCAAGTCAGTTTCAAATGATATCCCCTGATGGACGTTGTAAAACTTTTGATGCTTCAGCGTCAGGTACAACTTGGAGCGAAGGTTGTGGCGTTATCTTGTTAAAAAGCTATAGTCAAGCAGTTCAAGACAACGATCTTATTTATGGAGTTATCAAAGGAACGGGGGTAAATTATGATGGTAATACTAACGGAATTAGTGCCCCTAGCAGTCAATCTCAAGCTAGTTTAGAAGCAGCAGTTTATCAGAAGTTTGGCATTAATCCAGAAACTATTAGTTATGTAGAAGCTCATGGTACGGCAACACCTCTGGGAGATCCAATAGAAGTAGAAGCTTTAACAGAAGCCTTTTCTAAGTGGACGAAGAAGAAGCATTTTTGTGCGATCGGCTCGGTCAAAAGTAATATTGGCCATGCCTCAACTGCTGCTGGGGTTTCTGGTTTGATCAAGACGATTTTGTGTCTCAAAAACCAAAAATTAGTACCGTCGTTACATTTTGAGCAACCAAACCCACATATTGACTTTGAAAATAGCCCTTTTTATGTTAATACAGAATTAAAAGATTGGGAAGTTTCAGCAGGAGAACCAAGGAAAGCCGCAGTTAGTTCTTTTGGTTTTAGCGGTACTAATGCTCATATTGTTATAGAAGAAGCTCCTAGTGAAGTCAGAAGTCAGAAGTCAAAAGTCAGAAGTGAAGAATATTTAGAACGTTCTCTGCATTTGTTAACTTTATCGGCGAAAACAGAAAATTCTCTAAAAGATTTAGTCAGTAGTTATCAAAGTTATTTAGAAACTAATGTAGAGACGTTTCGCGAAACCTCCCTACATGATATATGTTATACAGCTGCTACAGGTAGAACCCATTTTAATCATCGACTAGGAGCGATCGCATCCGAACCTCAAGAATTAATAGAGAAACTGCTAGAGTGGAAAACTCAGTCAGAATTAGTAGGAGTATTTTCGGGCGAAACAAATAAGCAAAGTCAGAAAATAGCATTCCTATTTACAGGCCAAGGTTCCCAGTATACAAATATGGGAAGGCAACTGTATGAACAAGCACCCACTTTCCGTCAAGCTTTAGACGAATGCGACCAAATTTTACAACCCTATCTGGAAGTACCTCTATTAGAAGTTATTTATCCTCAAGATACACAAAAGTCAACTGCCGATTTATTCGATCGAACAGCTTATACTCAGCCAGCTCTATTTTCCCTGGAATATGCTCTCTTTAAATTATGGGAATCATGGGGAGTCAGGCCAAATGTAGTGATGGGGCACAGTGTTGGAGAATATGTAGCAGCAACAGTAGCAGGAGTATTGAGTCTGGAAGATGGTTTGAAACTAATAGCAATGCGGGGCAAGTTGATGCAAAAGTTACCATCCGGTGGTGAGATGGTATCGGTAATGGCATCAGAATCAGAAGTAACAGCAGCTATCAAAGAATATAAAACCCAAGTAACAATAGCAGCATTTAACGGGCCGAAAAGTATAGTAATTTCAGGAGAGAGTGGAGCGATCGCTAAGATTTGTAGTGAATTGGAAGCAGCGAAAGTGAAGACTAAAAAACTACAAGTATCCCATGCTTTCCATTCCCCATTGATGGAACCAATGTTAACAGAATTTGCAGCAGTAGCCAAAGAAATTACCTATAATAAACCGCAAATACCAATAATATCAAATGTCACTGGTACTGAAGTAGGTACAGAAATAACTACTGCTCAATATTGGGTAGATCATGTTCTGCAACCAGTAAAATTTGCCCAGAGTATGAAAACTCTAGAAGAGCAAGGATATCAAACCTTCCTGGAAATCGGACCAAAACCAATATTGTTGGGCATGGGCAGACGATGTGTAACAGAAGATGTAGGAGAATGGTTGCCATCATTGCGCCCGGGAGTAGATGAATGGGAACAAATGCTATCAAGCCTGGGACAATTGTATGTGAAAGGAGTAAAAATAGATTGGTTAGGATTTGACTCAGACTATAGTCGTCAGAAAGTCGTCTTGCCAACTTATCCATTTGAACGAGAAAGATGTTGGATAGAAACCAACAATAACTTCAACTTCTTGCCTCAACAACAGTTTACCAAAAGCCAAAACTTCCATCCACTACTAGGTCAAAAATTAAATTGTGCCAGCGAACAACAAATATTTGCATCACAAATAGGGGAAAATTCACCCAACTATTTGAGTCACTATCGAATATTTGATCGAGCATTATTTCCGGCAACAGGCTACCTAGAAATAGCAATGGCAGCAGGAAATCGCCAATTAAAAACACCCCAAATAGTAATAGAAGATTTAAGCATCAGTAAGGGATGGACACTACCACCAGGAGAATTAACAAATGCCCAAACCATTCTGACTCCACTAGACAATCAAAGCTACCAATTCCAAATATTTTCTCAACAACAAAATCAAGAGGAACAGAAATGGAAACTCCATGCTACAGGAAAAATCCGAACTGCTCAAACAGATACAACTCCTACTAAAGTAGATTTAGAAAAATATAAAGCTGAGTGTAGTCAATCAATAGAAGTTGAACAACATTATCAACAATGTCAGAAATTAGGGATTGATTATGGCAGCAATTTCCAAGGTATCTACGAGTTATGGTATGGAGAAAACCAAGCATTAGCTCAGATTAAATTACCCCAAGAATTGATAGCACAAACAATTGATTATCAGTTCCATCCCGCATTATTAGATGCAGCTTTGCAGATAATTGTTCATGCACTGCCAGAAGTAGACAGCGATCTAACCTATCTGACAGTCGGGATAGAACAGTTCAAAATATATGGTAGTCCTGGGCTTTCCTTGTATGCTTGCGCATCGGCGATCGCTGTAGTGGAAAGTGAAAAAAGTTTAACCGCTCAAGTGACGCTAGTGACTCCAGAAGGAGAAATTATTGCCACAGTCGAAGGTTTACAAGTCAAACTGGCGAATCAACAGACTATACTAGGAACAGAAGTAGAAATCAGTAATTGGTTGTATGAAGTAGAATGGATATCCAAAGGTCTTTTGGGCAGATTGCTACCACCTGCTTTCTTGCTCGATCCCGTAGAAGTTTCCCAAAAATTAACTCCTAGCTTTAAAGAATTAGTAAGCCAGGTAGATAATACTCAGACCTCAGAAATAGAAAGGAACCTGGAAGAATTAAGCGTAGATTATATAGTGCAAGCTTTGCTATCAATGGATTGGTCTTATAAGCCAACAGAGAGCTTTGACTTGGAAGCCGTAGTTCAACGTTTAGGAATAGTTCCCAGTCAGCGACGACTATTTGGGCGTTTGCTACAGATATTAGAAGAAGTAGGAATACTTAAGTACGAACAACAGCAATGGCAGGTACAACAAACCCTAGAAAAAGTCAACCCTAGCGAACAAAGCCAGAGTTTACTGAATCAATATCCAGAAGCAGAAGCAGCATTAACACTCTTAAACCGTTGTGCATCTCAACTCCGTGGAGTCCTCAAAGGAGCAATAAATCCCCTAGAACTGGTGTTTCCGAAAGGGGATTTGACGGCAGCTACCCAAGTCTATCAAGACTCAATTGTAGCCAAGGTGATGAACACGATAGTACAAAAAACCATCGCTCAAACTATTGAGGATTTACCCCCTAGCAGAGGGATTCGGGTGTTGGAAATTGGAGCGGGAACAGGAGAAACTACAAGTTATATTCTGCCCCATCTAAATCCTAATAAAACAGAATATATATTCACCGATATTGATGGCATACTTACCAGACAAGCTCAACAGAAATTCCAGGATTATAAATTCCTAGACTATCAAACCTTAGATATAGAGGTAGAGCCAAGTAGTCAAGGATTTGCATCTCATCAATATGATGTAATTATTGCAGCCAATGTTCTTTATGCTACAACCAGTATAAAGCAGACATTATCCCATGTCCGACAACTGTTAGCACCAGGGGGAACATTGGTATTGTATGAAAGAACAACTCGCTCTCGATTTTTGGATTTAATTTTTGGATTATTAGAAGGATGGTGGAAATTCAGCGATGATGAATTGCGGGCGGACTATCCTCTCTTGAGTCGTCAGCAGTGGCAACAGGTTTTGAGTGAAACAGGTTTTACTCAAGTCGTTACTCTCCCAGAAGTTGAGGAGATGCCAGAAGTGTTTGCTCAACAAGGAGTTATCGTTGCTCAAGCTCCTCCAACAACTTTAGACTCAACATCATCGACACAGAAGAGCTGGTTGATACTGGCAGATAAACAGGGAGTTGCTCAACAGCTAGCTAGTCACCTGCGATCATCAGGAGATGCTTGTACATTAGTATTTGCTGGAGAGAACTATCAACAGCTTGCCCCGGAAGAATTTACGATCGCTCCTCATCATCCAGAAGAATTTGAGAAACTGATAGAAACTGTAGCTACCAAATCCCCATCCTTACTGGGGGTAGTACAATGTTGGACAACCGAAGCAGGGGTGGGTAGAAACATAAGCGCTGAGGAATTAGGACATTTATCGAAGCTAGGCTGTGGTACTACCTTATCTTTGGTACAAGCTTTAGTCAAAGCCAAGTTATCTGAGTCGCCCCGGTTATGGTTAGTAACGAATGGTTCTCAAGCAGTACCGTCAAATAATTCAGTCATACCAGGAGTAGCCCAATCTTCATTGTGGGGTATGGGGAAAGTAATTAGCCTAGAACATCCCGAACTCAAGTGCGCGTGTATAGATTTAGACTCACAGGAGACGATAGAGGCTCAAGCTGAGGAACTATTCGAGGAAATTTGGGCGGAGGATAAGGAAGATCGGGTAGCATGGCGTGGGGATGAGCGTTATGTGGCTCGATTGGTGGCTAGTCATCATCAGCAAGCAGTGACAGCACAAGAAGCTGATGCTACTACTACTCAAAAGTCTTTGCGTTTCCGGGAGGATGCTACCTACTTAATTACAGAAGGTATTAGCAGTTTAGGGTTATTGGTGGCTCGTTGGATGGTAGATAAAGGAGCCAAGCATCTGGTGTTGCTAGGAAACTGTTCGCCAGATGGTACTAACAGTCAAACAATAACTGAGTTAGAAAAAGCTGGAGCTTCGGTTGTAGCTGAAAAAGTTGATGTGTCCGATATGGAATCGATCGCTAGAGTGCTACACAACATTAAGGACTCAAATATACCGCTAGCAGGAGTAATCCATTCCGCAGGAATATTGCCCGATGGAATGCTACAAGATCGGGTTTTGTCTGACTTTGAAGAAGCGATCGCATCAAAAGTTAAAGGTGCTTGGCATTTGCATCAATTGACTCAAAATCAGCAGCTAGACTTTTTTGTAATGTTTTCTTCAGTTGCATCTCTGTTGGGTTCACCAAATCAAGGAAATTATGCTGTAGCTAATGGGTTTCTAGATGGTTTAGCTCATTATCGTCGGGGTATGGGATTGCCAGGATTGAGCATTCATTGGGGAACTGTTGCTCAAGGTGGAGAAAGTGTTAGTTTACAGCAGCAGGGAATAGCAGCAATATCTCCAACTCAGGCGCTAGAGTCTCTAGAGCTACTGATGAGTGGTTCAGATATAGAAGTAGGGGTGCTACCAATTGAGTGGTCTGCTTGGCAGGAAAGAGTAGCCCAATGGCCTTTCTTGGCAGATTGGCAGGAAACAACTCAAACTACTTCTGAAATATATAAGTCAGAATTTCTGGCAAAATTGGAGGCAACAGCACCCAATGAGCGTCGCTCGTTATTAGTGGCTCATGTTCGACGTCAATTTGCTCTAGTGTCAGGAATTAAAAATCCTGAATCTATTTCATTAGAAACAGGATTTTTTGACCTAGGAATGGATTCTTTGACTTCTGTTGAGTTGAGGAATAAGTTGCAGATAAGTTTAGATTGTTCTCTGCCATCTTCTCTAGCTTTTGATTATCCTAATATTCAGTCACTAACTGATTACTTGGAAGAAACAATACTTCTGCCATCAGAGGGTCCTGGTTCTGAGTCAGAAACACCAGAGGCAAGATTGGAGAAGGATTCCTTGGAGCTAGAGTATTCAGAAAGTCTATTTTCTGAAGTTAATCAGCTTTCTGAAGATGAAATTGATCTGGCGGTTGATGACGCTATAGATGAATTAGATCGACTTTTAGAATGAGTTAGTTAATATCAAATTTGTAATCATAAAGTATAGGAGGAATAAAGATGGAACTTAACTCACCCGAAAAACTCTCAAATGAGCAACGTTTACTACTAAAACTCAAACAAGCAACTGCAAAAATTCAAGCACTTCAAGCAGCAACTACAGAACCAATAGCTATTGTTGGTATGAGTTGTCGTTTTCCCGGAGGTGCATCTACTCCACAAGCTTTCTGGGATGTTTTACAAAATGGAGTAGATACGATCGCTGAGGTCCCAAAAGAGCGATGGCATCTTGATGATTATTACGATCCTGATCCAGAAACTCCAGGCAAAATGTACAGTCGTTATGGAGGATTTATCAATGGAGTACAAGAGTTTGATGCCAATTTTTTTGGTATTTCCCCTAAAGAAACCACTCATTTAGACCCCCAACATAGATTACTCTTAGAAGTCACTTGGGAAGCTCTAGAGAATTCAGGAAATAATCCGCAACAACTTAAAGGAAGTCAAACGGGTGTATTTGTTGGTATTTGTACCAATGACTATACTTCTCGTATATTCAGTCAAGGTCTAGAAAAAATTGATGCTTATATGAGTTCAGGTAACTCCCACAGTACAGCATCAGGGCGAATTTCCTATACTCTGGGGCTAGTCGGACCTAATTTAGTAGTAGATACATCCTGCTCTTCTTCATTAGTAAGTATTCATTTAGCCTGTTCGAGTTTAAGAAATAAAGAGTGTAATCTAGCTCTAGCAGGAGGGGTGAATTTATTGCTATCTCCAGAGCTTAGTGTTGCTCTGTCTCAAGGTCGTATGTTATCGGTAGATGGTAAGTGCAAAACCTTTGATGCTTCAGCAAACGGTTATGTCCGTGGAGACGGATGTGGGATTATTGTATTGAAGCGCCTCAGTGATGCAGTTGCCAATAAGGATAATATTCTGGCAGTAATTCGTGGCAGTGCTATTAATCAAGACGGCCCCAGTAGTGGTTTGACAGTACCTAATGGTCCTTCTCAAGTAGCTGTTATCCGTCAAGCTATGGCTAATGGAGGAATAGATGCAGCAGATATTAGTTATATTGAAGCTCATGGAACTGGAACTTCCTTGGGAGATCCGATAGAAGCTGAAGCTTTAGGAACAGTTTTTGGCAAAACCCATTCTCAAGAGCAGCCTTTAATTATTGGTTCAGCCAAGACTAATATTGGTCACACCGAGGGAGCAGCAGGAGTTGCAGGTTTGATGAAATTAGTCCTGCAATTGCAACATCAACAAATAGCACCGTCACTGCATTTTAATGAGCCTAATCCTTATATTAATTGGTCTCAATTACCTGTACAAGTATCGACGAATCTTACGCCTTGGGAAACTAATGGCAAAAGTCGCATCGCTGGCGTAAGTTCCTTTGGTTTTAGTGGAACTAATGCTCATATAATCTTAGAAGAAGCTCCCGAAGAATTTAGAATTAAGAATTCAGAATTTAGAATTGAGGATGGAACTGAACGTGCAGTTCATATCTTGACTCTTTCTGCTAAAAGTGAAACAGCTCTTAGTGAGTTAGTCAATAGTTATCAAAATTATCTAACAATTCATCCCGAATTAGGGGTAGCTGATATCTGCTATACAGCTAATATAGGACGTGGCCAGTTCCACCACAGACTAGCAGTTATTGCACGCAACCAACAAGAATTAATAGAAAAACTCCGAGAAAACCAGGAAGGAGAAGAAGTAACCGGAATTTACTCAGGAGAACTGACAAACAATACTACCGGAAATAAAATCGCTTTCCTCTTTACAGGGCAAGGTTCCCAATATGCAAACATGGGAAGGGAGTTGTATGAACAAGCACCCACTTTCCGTGAAGCGATTAACCAATGTGAAGAAATTCTGAGTAGTGTGGAAACTTTCCAGGAAAAGTCTTTACGAGATATTCTTTATTCTGAAGCTACAGATAATTCTGGTTCATCTTTGATAGACCAAACAGCGTATACCCAACCAGTGCTGTTTGCTATAGAATATGCCCTATTTAAACTGTGGGAATCTTGGGGAATTAAACCAGATGTAGTCATGGGTCATAGTGTGGGTGAATATGTGGCAGCAACTGTAGCCGGAGTATTTAGTTTAGAAGATGGCTTGAAACTAATTTCCACTAGGGGAAGGTTAATGCAGAAATTACCTGCTGGTGGTGAGATGGTTTCAGTAATGACTTCAGAGTCGAAAGTCCTGGAAACTTTGAAGGCAATGTCTCTGGAAGAAAAAGTAGCCATAGCAGCTATGAATGGACCCCAAAGCATAGTAATTTCTGGGGAGTCTGAATCAGTAAGAGCGATCGCAACTAAGCTCGAATCAGCCGGAATCAAAACCAAACAACTACAGGTATCCCATGCTTTCCATTCACCATTGATGGAACCGATGTTAGCAGAGTTTGAAACTGTAGCGAATCAAATTACCTACAATCAACCAAGGATATCAATTATATCAAATCTCACGGGAACCAAAGCAGACAATAGTATAACTACAGCTCAATATTGGGTGAGTCATGTACGGCAACCAGTAAAGTTTGCCCAGGGTATGAAAGAGTTAAGCGAGCAAGGCTACGAAACTTTCTTAGAAATCGGACCAAAACCAATTTTGTTGGGAATGGGAAGGCAATGTTTACCAGAAGTAGGTGTATGGTTGCCATCGTTGCGTCCAGGAGTTGATGAATGGCAACAGCTCCTTTCCAGTTTAGGACAGTTATACGTACAGGGAGTCAAAGTAGATTGGTTAGGATTTGATCGTGACTATAACCGAGAGAAAGTGCTATTGCCTACCTATCCATTCCAAAGAGAAAAATATTGGATAGAAATTAACAATGGCTATCAACAAAAACTGTCTTTGTCAAAATATTTGCACCCGTTACTAGGAGAAAAAGTTGACTTAGCAGGAATAGATGAGCAATATCGTTTTCAATCATACCTAAGCCCTAAATCTCCAGACTACCTCAAAGATCACCAAGTATTCGAGCAAGTCCTATTTCCAGGTACGGGATACCTAGAATTAGCAATGGCAGCAGGAAAAAATATCTTCAGCTCTCAAGAACAAGTAGTAGTATCTGATGTGGTGATAGCGCGAGGATTAATCTTACCAGAAACAGAAATCAAGAAAGTACAAACGGTAGTTAGTTCTTCAGAAGATAATACTTATAAGTTTGAGGTATTTAGTGCATCAGAATCTGAGAATCAACAGACTCTAGAATGGAGGTTGCACAGTGAAGGAAAAATCTACCCAGAGCCAATTGCCAAGGATAAAGAAACCATAGACTTAGAACAATATCAAAAAGATTGTACTCAAGTAATAGAGGTAGAAGAACATTATGAAAAATGTAAGTCTTTAGGTTTAGACTACGGCAATTGTTTCCAAGGACTAAAACAGTTGTGGAAAGGTAAAGGCAAAGTTCTAGGCGAAATAGTTTTACCGGACGAATTAATCGAAAACGTAACAGATTATCAGCTACATCCAGCCCTATTAGATGTAGCCCTACAAATTACAGGTTATGCTCTAGCTCAATCAGACACAGACGATCAAACCTATCTGCCATTAGGGATAGACAAATTGAGAGTATATCGTCGGACAATAAGTAAAGTATGGGCGATAGGACAAGTACAAGAAAACAGCTTAACAGCAAACATTTTCTTAGTAGATAACCAGGGAACGGTATTAGCCAAGCTAGAAGGATTCAAGGTAATGGCAACCACTGCCGATGTACTCTTGAAAAGTATGCAGCCAGATATCAGTCATTGGTATTATAAAGTTGACTGGCAAGCTCAAGAGTTACCACCAACGAACCCATCAACAGCAAGCAGCAAATGGTTAATCTTGGCAGAAGATACTCAACTAATAGAAGCACTACAAAACAAAGAGCAAGAGTGCATTCAAGTATCGCCAGGAGAGACATATAAGCAATTAAGTCCACAGCACTATCAAATCAATCCCAATAACGAGGAAGAATTTCAACAACTGCTGGCTGAAAATTCAGGAATTACAGGAGTTGTACATTTCTGGGGAGTGCAGAAATCAGAAAACAAAGAAAACTTAGAATTAGATAAAATTCAAGAAAATATTTGTGCGTCTGCACTGCATTTGGTACACGCAATTCTCGAAAGTAATAGCGAGACAACACCACAGTTGTGGTTGGTAACGCAAGGAACTCAGAGTGTTAACAAAGACTCGGAAGTAATTAATCCTGAGTATGGAAGTTTATGGGGATTCGGCGGAATAGTTGCCATAGAACACATAGACCTAAAGTGTAAACGTTTCGACTGCGATCCAGAAGCCAATATTGAGCAAAACCTAGACTCCTTAGTAGCTGAACTATTATCAGAAAATATCGAAGACCAAATAGCGATACGTCAGGGAAATCGTTATGTGGCCAGATTAGGACGAAAACCACAGCAACAAACAATGAGTGCCCCTGGGCAACCAGTGCAATTAAAACTGCCAGAATACGGACTGATAGACAACCTCGGCTGGCAGCCAATGCAGCGTCCTGTTCCTGAAGTTAACGAAGTAGAAATTGAGGTAGCAGCAGTAGGACTAAACTTCCGAGACGTACTCAATGCTTTAGGATTGCTCAAAGACTACTATGCCGAACACCTGGGCATTACCAGTGCCCAACAACTCACCTTTGGTTTGGAATGTACGGGCACAATCTCTGCTGTGGGAGCAGAAGTCTCACGGTGGCAAGTAGGGGACGAAGTAATAGTAAATATGCTCCATGATGGTTTCAGTAGTTTCATTACTGTTCCTGCTGAGGCTGAGTATCTCATGGCTAAACCGAAACAAATGAGTTTCAGTGAAGCAGCAACCTTACCTCTGACATTTTCCACAGCTTACTATGGATTGCAGCAGTTAGCCAAAATTAAACCTGGCGATCGAGTATTAATTCATGCAGCAGCAGGAGGAGTAGGGCAGGCCGCAGTACAAATAGCTCAACAGGCGGGAGCAGAAGTATTCGCTACTGCTAGTCCTCCTAAGTGGGAATTTCTCAAATCCCTGGGAATCAAACATATTATGAACTCCCGCACCCTAGATTTTGCTGACCAAATCATGGAGATTACTGAAGGAAAGGGAGTTGATGTAGTCCTCAATAGTCTCAATGGAGATTACATTCCCAAAAATTTGGAAGTATTATCTCCTCAAGGAAGATTTGTGGAAATTGGCAAAATCGGGATTTGGGAGCCACAGCAAGTTAAAGAAAAACGACCAGATGTCAGCTATTTCGCTTTTGATTTAGGACAAGTATCCCACGAACAACCAGAGGCAATGGTTCAGGTGTCAGAGGGATTAACCCACAAATGGAACCAAGGAGAACTTGTTGCCTTACCTCACAAAGTATTTTCTAGTACACAAATTACAGAAGCCTTCCAGTATATGCAGCAAGCCAAAAATATAGGGAAGGTAGTCATAGAAATGCCACAACTTTCTATTGATTCTAAGTCTATCCAAGCTGAAGGAAGTTATTTGGTTACAGGTGGATTAGGAGCATTAGGATTAGAATTAGCCAAATGGATGGTAACACAGGGGGCAAAACATCTAGTTTTGAGCGGACGTCGCACTCCTAATGAAAACGCCCAAAAAGTCATTGAGGACTTAGAAACAGCCGGAGCTTCTGTGAGTGTGTTATTAGGAGATATTTCCCGTCAAGAGGATGTCGCCCAAACTTTAGAGACAATATCAACGTCATTACCTCCACTGAAAGGGGTGATTCATGCAGCAGGGGTGTTGGATGACGGATTAGTTCAAAATCTGACTTGGCAGCGGTTTACTAAAGTGATGGCTCCCAAGGTGCAGGGAACTTGGAATTTGCATCAACTGACTAAAGATTTACCCTTAGATTTCTTTGTTTGTTTTTCCTCCATGGCTGCTATTCTAGGCGCTCCCGGCCAAGCCAATTATTCTGCAGCTAATTCTTTCATGGATGCCTTAGTTCACTATCGTCGAGGTCTGGGATTACCAGGATTGAGTATCAACTGGGGAGGTTGGGGATCTGTAGGGATGACAGCTCGTTTAGATACTGTGAATCAAAAACGACTGGAGAGTAGTGGGGTGACTCTCATAGAAACAGACAGGGGAATGCAGGCATTGGAGTCATTGTTATCTGACTCAGAGAGTCAAGTAGCAGTATTGCCCGTTAATTGGTCAAAATTCCTTAAGGCACTACCACGGGATCAAAAGACAATATTTATTGAGAATTTGATTTCCACTGAGTCATCATCAAGTAAAAAATCGGCATTTAGAGAACAATTAGAATCTGCATCGATTTCAGAACGTCAGGAGTTATTAACTAATCACGTTCGCTCTTTGGTAGCTAAAACTTTAGGGTGGTCAGACCCACAAAAGATAGGAATGCAGGAACCTTTTATTGATTTAGGATTAGATTCTTTGATGACAGTGGAGTTGAAAAATAGATTGGAGTCAAGTTTAGAGACAAATTTGATTTCTACATTGTTATTTGACTATCCTACTCTTAAGGCCTTGATAGAGTATTTACCTGATGTCATTCCTCTAGAATTTTCTGTAACAGATAGCTCAGATAAAGAAAGTAATAACTTATCTGGTGAAGAAATTGATTTTAAAGCTGAAGTAATTGTAGACCCGACAATTGTTATTAGTACTACAGTTAAGCAGAATATTGTGGAACCTCAGAATATTTTCTTAACAGGAGCGACAGGTTTTATTGGAACTTATTTGCTTGATGAGTTATTGCAAACAACTTCAGCAAATATATACTGTCTAATTCGGGCTAATGATATTGATTCAGCTAAACAGAAACTCAAAGATAAACTAGAATCTTATTGGCTTTGGGATGAGGAGAAATTTGGCTCTAGAGTTATTCCTGTAGTGGGAGATTTATCTAGTAAATTGTTCGGATTACCAACAGAAGAGTTTGACTTCCTTGCCAACCAGATTGATGTTATTTATCATAGTGGAGCTTGGACTAATCATCTTTACCCTTACAGTATACTCAAACCAACTAATGTTATAGGAACTCAAGAAGTTTTAAGATTGGCTGGTCAAACTTATGTCAAACCCGTGCATTTTATGTCTACTTATATAGTTTTATTATCATCCACTAAAGAGCAGGGTACAGCCATTCTTGAATCTGAACCTTTAAGTGATGAAGCTAATAATTTGACAAATGGTTACTTCCAAAGTAAATGGGTAGCGGAAAAGTTAGTAGCGGCAGCGAGGGATTTAGGAATTCCTACTTCTATATATCGCTTAACGACGATAACAGCAGATGCTAACAGTGGTGCTAGTAGGATTGATGATATAGTTTGTCGCTATGTTATGGGTTGTATTGAATTGGGAATGGTGCCAATTTTAGAAGGTAAATTAGAGAACTGGGTTCCTATCAATGAAACAACTAAAGCAGTTGTTCACTTGTCTCAGCAAGAGGCATCTTTGGACAAAACATTTAATTTAGTTAATCCGAAATCCACATCTTGGAACAATGTATTTGATTTTATTTGTTCTTTAGTTCCTTCTGTGAAAAGAGTTTCATCGAGTGATTGGCAGATAGCCTTATCAAATCATCCCGAAAACTCAGTGTATCCTTACTTTTTTGGAGTGCAGGCTGGAACTGGCAAATTGACAGAAAAAGAGTCAGACATTCTTTCAGGAGTTACTATTGACGACCGCAATACTAAGAATGGGTTGATGGGCAGTGAAATTGCCTTTAGCTCTATAGACAAAGAATACCTAGAAAAAATGCTTTCTTATTTGAACAAAAGTGGCTTTATAAACTTACCTTCTTAAAGCTAACTTAGAAAAAAAGCTACTTCTTCATTAATTGATAATGGATAATGAATAATGGATAATTACCTCTGGTTTTCTCCTTAAAAGGAGAGACAATAAAGCCGAATTGATTAATTATCAATTATCCATTATCCATTGGTAAAAATGTAGATTGTTTTTGAATTTTCACAATTGCTATATGATATAATATGAGCAAGTATTCAACTAAATGTGCATAATAGGCATACTCTAAAAAAAACCAATAATTAGGGAATAAAAATGACACAAGGAACAGAAATGACAGATAGTATAGTCTCCAAAGATGCTTTTGTCGGAACATGGAAACTTGTCGAAGTGAAATCTGTAGATAACCAACAAAAAGTTAGTTATCCCTACGGCCAAAATCCTATAGGCTACACCATATATACTCAGGATGGATATATATCATCCTCAATTATAATGAGAAATCGCCTGGGTTTGGGATTACCTATACAAGAAATATTTAATATGGCGTATGGTGGAAAAGCAAAAATAACAAATTTATTTAAATATCTCAGAGCAACTGTTAGATATATTCAGGCAGGGAACAAGTATGCTAGTTATATTTGTAAATATGAAATTAGAGATAATAAACTTATTTACCATATTGAAGTTAGTCTAGTTCCAGATTTTATTGGTACAGACCTAGAAATGGCTTTTGAGATTTCAGAAGATACACTTGTAATAACTAGACTATATGGGGATAATAAGGATAATAGCGTTATCGCTAGTTGGCAACGTGTTTCCTAAGAAGAACTGGGTGACAAGGAAATTGAGTCTTTCTTCTTAGGAGAAAGACTCTAATAAATATTAGATAGTAACAATTAACATATTTCTTGTAAAGGAAGCAAAACGATGAAAAAACTGCCAGACGGTCCCAAAACTCCCAAACTTTTGCAGCAACTTCATTGGTTAGGCGATCCCATAGGTTATATGGAAGCAGCTGCTCGACAGCCGTATCGGGATATTTTCCAGGCAGAGCCAGTTGGTTTGGGCGAGTCTCCCTTGTTCGTTAGTCACCCCCAAGCATTGCAGCAGATTTTTACAGATCCGAAGAGTTTTACAGCTCCTGGAGAACTCAACAAGATTTTGACTCCTTTTCTAGGGGATTACTCAATGATAACTCTATCAGGAAGTAGGCATCGGCGTCGGCGTCAGATGGTGATGCCTTCCTTTCATAACGATCGCATGCTCTTCTACAGTCAACTAATCTGTAACCATGCATCTTTGGCACTCGGCCAATTGAAAATTGGTCAAAGGTTTTCGGCTTATACCTCCATGCGAGAGATTTCCCGACGAGTAATCTTAGATGCTATATTTGGCCTTGATCGAGGAGAACGAGCTGAACTTCTCAGGCAAGGTGTGAAGAATCTATCGGAGATTTTTGATTCTCCCTTAAATTACACCTGGATGTTTTTCCCGATACTGCGAAAGGATATTGGTCCTTTGAGTTCCTGGGGATACTTTTGTCGCCAAAGGCAGCAAGTTGACGAAATTATCTATGCTGAAATTAGAGAACGACGCTCTTCACCAGACCCCAGTCGCAAAGATATCCTCTCCCTATTGATATCAGCCCGAGATGAAACAGGTCAGCCCATGAGTGATGTCGAGTTAAGGGATCAATTAATGCATCTACTAACTGCCGGGACTGAAACTGTAACAACGGCAATGACTTGGGGACTGTACTGGATTCATCATCTGCCGGAAGTTAGGGAAAAGCTATTGGCGGAAATGGATACTTTGGAGGAAAACTCCGATCCAATGAGCATTGTTAAATTGCCTTATTTGACTGCTGTTTGCAATGAAGCACTGCGCATTTATCCCATAGCAATGACTTTGTTACCACGGCAAGTGCAAGAGCCAGTTGAACTATTGGGCTATTCTTTACCCCCTGGAAAAGTGTTGATTGTCTGTGTTTATCTCACTCACCACCGTGAGGATTTATATCCCGAACCGAAGCAGTTTAAGCCCGAGCGCTTTTTAGAACGTAAATACTCTAGCTATGAGTTTCTGCCTTTTGGTGGTGGAAGCCGTCGCTGTATTGGCGATGCCTTTGGCATGTATGAAATGAAGTTGGTTTTGGCAACTATTCTATCAAAATATAAACTAGAACTGGCCGAACAGAAACCCGTTAAACCCGAGCGCCGAGGTACTAATATCACCCCTGCTGGGGGAGTGAAAATGATAATGAAAGGTGAGCGATTGGCCTAAGGAACACTTCAGTCTGTCTCTAGTATAGAGACTCCCACAAAACGATAGATCGATCCTGCCATACTTACTATAGTATCCTAAATACCCTAAAATAAGATGTGATAAGCGATAGGCTCAAAGCAAGACATTGCCAAAATTGTGTTTCAGTAGTAACAATTAATAACATATTTCTTAATAAAGGAAGTAAAACTATGACAAAACTGCCACAGGGTCCTAAAAGTCCCAAGTTTTTGCAGCAACTCCATTCATTAGCCGATCCCATAGGCTATATGGAAACAGCTGCCCGACAGCCATATCGGGATATTTTTCCAGCAGATTGTGTTGGTTTGACTCTTGCTCATGGTTTGGGGGAGTCTCCCCTGTTCGTCAGTCACCCCCAAGCATTGCAGCAGATTTTTACGGATCGTAAGCGGTTTACAGCCCCCGGAGATCTGAACACGATTACACGTCCTTTTTTTGGAGACACTGGACTGACAACTGTGTCAGGACGTCGCCACCAGCGTATGCGCCGGATGGTGATGCCTCCCTTTCATGGCGCTCGCATGCGCTTCTACGGTAAACTAATCTGCAACCATGCATCTTTGGCGATGGATGAATTGACAATTGGTCAAGGATTTACTGCTGGTAGCGCCATGCAAGATATATCCCGAGAAGTAATCTTAGAGGCGGTCTTTGGCATTGAGAAAGAAGAACGAGTAGAAACCCTCAAGCAAGCTTTGAAGAACATATCGGAGATGTTTAATTCTCCTTTAAATGCCCTCTCAATAATTTTACCCATAATGCAAAAGGATCTTGGTCCGTTGAGTCCCTGGGGATACTTTTGTCGCCAAATGCAGCAAGTTGATGAAATTATCTACTCGGAAATCAGAGAACGGCGCTCCTCACCAGATCCTAGTCGCACAGATATCCTCTCCCTATTAATAGCAGCTCGGGATGAAGAAGGTAAACCCCTGAGTGATGTCGAATTAAGGGATCAGCTAAGGACTTTAGTGAGCGCAGGTCAAGACACCACCGCAACAGCAATGGCTTGGGCGCTGTACTGGATTCATCATCTGCCGGAAGTTACCGAAAAGCTATTGGCAGAACTGGATACTTTAGAGGAAGACCCCGAACCGACGAGCATTGTTAAATTACCTTATTTGACTGCGGTCTGTAATGAAACCCTGCGCATGTGTCCCTCACTAATAACTTTGTTTGCACGGATTGTGCAAGAGCCTGTAGAACTATTGGGCTATTGTTTGCCCCCTGGAAAAGTCTTGATTCCCTGTGTTTATATCACTCACCAGCGGGAGGATTTATATCCCGAACCGAAACAGTTTAAGCCAGAGCGCTTTTTAGAACGTAAATACTCTAGCTATGAGTTTCTGCCTTTTGGCGGTGGGACTCGTATGTGTATTGGCGACGCCTTTGCCATATATGAAATGAAGTTGGTCTTGGCAACTATTCTATCAAAATATAAACTAGAACTGGCCGATCGCAGACCTGTTAAACCTAAGGTTCGAGGTATCACTCTCTTGCCGACTGGAGGTGTGAAAATGATCATGAAAGGTCAGCGATCGTGTCAAGCAAAACCTCTGGCTGCTACTTTATAGAACCCCTAAGCGTATTTATTTTTTTATACATTGTAAGGGTGGGGAGTATTTTTAATTTTTTCTTCCCACTAGAACTCCATGACTCAAAAATCTAATCCTGAGTAAAGGTGCCAAATGGGTTATATAGAAGTCATAACAGCTTGAAATTTTCTATCTCGTGAGTTTTGGGATAGTGAGACAAAGTTAATCAATTATATCATATCTGTTAGCATTGGTATTATATAGAGAATGCAAGGAAGAAGAAAGAAGCTTTAAGATAAGGAAAAACCTTATATGACCGCAGATATTTCCCTAAACTTTTACACAAACCATACTAACGGAGATCATATTAATTGTATATTAGTCGGCATCATTGATTAATGCTACAAATAACTTTTGGCACACTCCAAATCATCCCAAACAGAATATGTAATTAATTTTGTGTAGGTGTTTATTGATGATTGATAATAGAAAACTCTGTGAACCAGAGCAAGCCTTGGAAATGCTCAATCGCATTACTAATGCATCAAATAATGTGGTGGTGAGCGGGTGCATATTGGGAACCCTGAGTGAAGAAATTGTCAGACAGGCGCTGGATCTTATTCAAGAGCGTCACCCTCGGCTTAATTCTCGGATCGTTGGTGATTTGGATAACCTTCGTTTTGAAACTGGTGCAAAAAAAATTCCTTTGCGAGTTGTGGATAAGTACCATGAGGAACAATGGCAAGAAATAGTTCTAGAAGAATCAAACACCAAAATTGAGAGTAGTGAAGTGTTGTTGCGAGGTGTACTTATTCAAGAACAGGATTTTAGTGAAAACAGTACTAGCCATCTGATTATCACAATAGATCACGCCATCTCGGATGGTTTATCAAGCATTCAGTTATATTCAGAGATCTTGAGCTACTGCTCGAAAATTGCCTCTGGCGAGCGACTCGTTCCAGTGTCTAGCTTACCAGCGCTTCCATCTATAAATGAATTACTTCCCCCATCAACCAAAGGGTTTAGGCGTAATATCAATATCCTTTTGTATTTGCTGCGACTTCAGTTCAAACTGCTTTGGCACCGACCCAAAAAATTGGGGATTAAAAAGTCTGTACCTCTTGATTCACTACGTTCTGGTAATGTTTATAGAAACTTAGATGCCAACTTTACTCAAAAGTTGGTTAATCGTTGTCGCCAAGAAAAGACAACAGTACAAGGTGCTTTATGCGCAGCAATGATGTTTGCCGCAGCGAGAAAAATCAGGCCAGACCAGAAAACGCCAATGTCTTGTCGGAGTATTGTTAATATACGCAAATACTTGAAACCAGTAGTCGGCAATGAACACATGGGGATATTGGCTTGTGGTGTAGATTCATTTCACACTTTAAGCACAAGTACATCCTTTTGGGAATTAGCTCGGGATGTGATCCAGCAGCTAAAAGTTGGTTTAAAGGACAATGGTATATTCATTGAGATGTTGCTTATGAGGAAGTTTACTGAGGTTCTTCTGTCTAGCCCTAGTCAACCCAATCTAACAGTGGCAGTCTCTAATATTGGTAGAGTAAACATTCCCAAAGCTTACAGTAAATTTGAACTCTCAGAAATAAGTGTCGTTGCCTCACAGCCTACACTTAGAGGGTGTTTTTTTGCTTCTGTTGCAACCTTTGAGGGGAAAATGTTTTTGCATTTCCCCTTTTCTGTGCCTTTACTTAGCCAGGAAACAATGGAGGCTCTTGTAGATAACGCTCTGTCCTATCTAGATGATGCTAGCAAGGGAAAAATATAACGCTAGAGAAGTTAAAATTGACTTATACATATGCCTCTAATTTATTAATTAAATCACAATCCTGATTATAAATACTTAGGACTTGCCGAAACGGTACAAAAATGGATATTTCATGAACCAATAACAGTGGATGGCTCGGGTACTCATTGCTGGTTCTTAACGAAGATTGCCATATCTTCCCCAATAATTTGATGCACACGAGCAGTAGGATGAATTTCATCCCAAAAATAGTACTCATCAGGTAATGAACAGGCAGGCTCAATTGGAGATGTAGGTTGACAAGGATAGTTTAAGTTAGTCAAAGTATATTGGTCTGGCTTGGAACGGATTTGATCGCTAATTGCAATATGATCGTACAGTACAATTTCAGCACCTAATTCTTCAGTAAGCATCTCTAGTTTCTGGGGCAGAAGCTCGTTAACCAACTTTGTAAATAGAACTGCTTCATCAGTATTATCAAATTCTATGATATGAGGTACAATACCAATATCAGAAGAATTAACAACCATAAACTTATTGGCACCCAATGCTGCTAAATTGGATAGGCTCTGTCCAATATTATTCACAGTTTGGACTGATAGTTCTTCAACAGTTCCAGGCAAGTCAAAGTCAACATATTCCAAAAGATCATTGGCGGAGATAAAGATAAAGTACAAAGCATTTCTATCAGCAACTTGACCCGATAGCTCTGCGGTGAATTGCTCAATTTGGCCAAAGGCTCCCGTATCTTGGAAATCATCTAACCAAGCATTATAGTTTCCATTGCCGCTCTTGGCACCCACAACTGCATAATCGGTTAAACCAACTTGGAGATTCTGAGACAACACTTCGACAGTTGTGAGACCATTGGTCGCGCGTCCTTCAGAATCATAAATTCCTAAAGCTGGGTCAGCTGGCAAGATAAATGAACCAGGCACACCTGCATCAACAGCCTGAGTCGAAATTTCAAATGATGCCCCGTTATCTGAATAGCTATCTCCGAAGGCGTAAATGTGGGAAACTGAGCCAAATTTAGCAGCATAAGCATCAGGAGTTTTGACTACAATGCCCATTAACATAATCATACTAACAATCGTGATTGTCAGTACATTGAAGCTAAGTCGTTTAAACATAAGAATTTTTTTGTCCTCTACAAACTTTTGACATTTCAGAAGATATACTTGTACTAACTGTATCATCTGTAGGGAATACCTTTTGCATTACTTGGCAACGTGTTTCCTAGGATTTTTCCAGAGAATGTTCATTGGCTCAAGTGGTGACAAGTTAGCTAAAAGCGAGGGTGCTAAAATCGCACCCTCAGCCAAATTACCTAAATAACACGGGAGGATGAAAGCCATCGTCTTTTAAGCGATGGATGAAAGGCGAGTCGTCGGATTTTAATCCGATGTATTTTATTATACTGAAACCCACGTTGAAAGCCCCCGTGTTTGAACCCAGGAGATGAAAACAGGGTAGCTGTTTGGACTAGACAACTAAAGTTTTCCTCTGTTACTATGATCGACAATAAGTTTTTGTTCCGCCCGTTTCAAATGTACTATTGTCAGCAAGTTTTAGTAAATAAAAATCCTGAATTAATTGCTATCTTAACATTCTTATGTGAACAGTCTCACAAGCTAACTAACATGGGAATATATTATGCCAGGCAACTATATTTTAAATCTCAAAAAGGCATTGGCAAGTATGATTTAGAAAAGGTATACAAAAAGAACAATCACTATAAAGTTCTATACTCTCAAGCAGCACAACAAATCTTAAGAACCGTAGCTGAATCATTTAGGTCTTAACTATGGTCTAATAAAAACCTATAGTGAAGGAAAAATCTCAGATAGACCAAGTATTCCTAACTATAGAAAAAAAGGGGGAATGGCTACAGTTAGTTACCCCAAGCAAGCACTCAAACTCAAAGGTAATCAAATTAGAGTACCATTAGGCAATACCTGTAAACGCTGGTTTGGTTTGGATTGCTTTTTAATACCAATGCCTAGTAATCTAGGATTTTCTACTCTCAAAGAACTGAGAATATTACCGAGAAATAAATGCTTTTATTGGGAATTTATCTATGAAAAAGAAGTAGTAGTTAAACCTCAATTGAACCAAGACAGTGTATTAGGAATTGACCATGGTGTCGATAATTGGTTGACCTGTGTATCTAATGTCGGTACTAGCTTAATTGTGGATGGGAAACATCTCAAATCAATGAATCGTTGGTACAACAAACAGATATCAACTATTAAAGAAAATAAATCTCAAGGATTTTGGTCAAATAAA
>NZ_JAAHGU010000280.1:0-2580 GCF_010692685.1 Okeania sp. SIO2F5
ATTCATACAATGTTCCATACTCAACGTGATGATTCAAAATGGTAAACCCCAGAGCTACAAAGTAGAAATCTAGTTAACTTCCAACTAAGGGAGTTTTTGGCGATCGCTACTTTCATGCAACAAAGCCGATGGTAGGTGTAAATTCAAGTGAAAACACTGGAAAGGGAGCAGAAATTTGGGATATTCCTTCAATATCGCTTCAATAGAACATTTTTATGATACTTAATCATCCGGATATGGTATATAAAACAAATTTAATCTGTGTTCAACATTTAGTATTGTAATCCTTAAAGCGGTTGTGTATATAATATCTGGAAATTAGGAAAAAGGGAAGATTTAACTAGAAACAGCGGTGAGTTTTTTATAAATTATGCACGGATTGATATAATATTCAGATTATTTACAATAGTCTATCAATGCAGTAAACTAAACCAAGATATTAGCTATTTTGCATTTAAACCATATATCTAAAATTTGTGCCAAAAGGAACTCTTAACAGTGGTGCGACCCCGCATCTGTAGTAGACGCAAGGGAATGGGCGCTCCTGTGAAGGATATAGAATTTAAATTATTCTTAGCTTAATTAGGAATGAAGAGTTACTAATTCATCAGAATGTGTGGAAGATAGCTCTTAATAAATTATAATTTAAGCATCATAGTAAACTATGCTCTAAACTCCGAATTAGTAGTCTGATACCTTTAATAATAAATGTCTATATCTATAAGTTTAAATTTAGGAGAAATACAATGAAGTTACCAACTTTTCTAATAATAGGAGTACAGAAGGCAGGAACTACATCCGTCTATGGATATTTAAAGGAACATCCCCAGGTGTATATGAGTCCCATTAAGGAAACAAATTTTTTCGCTACAGATTGGGAAAACAATACAGAAAAAAAACCAGATACAGGAACAAGAAAAAGAATTAATAGCTGGGAAAGATACTGTGAACTATTTATGAATGTAAAAGATGAGATTGCTATAGGAGAAGCTTCTCCTAACTATCTTGTTAACTATAAAACTTCATCGGAAATGATTCAACGTTATGTTCCTGATGTGAAAATGATTGCTATATTGAGAAATCCTGTAGACAGAGCTTATTCTGATTATTTAATGCACCTTCGCGATGGGATAAATGTGGGAAAAGTTCGTTCTCTAAGCGAACAAGTTAAATTTCGTGCAGATAGTTCTTCAACAATCAAGAAAGGATTATATTATTCTCCTATCAAACATTATTTTGATAGTTTCGACCGGGAAAAATTAAAAATTATTCTCCATGATGATTTAACTAAAGATTCTTTAAAGGTTATGCAAGAGATTTATAGATTTATTGGGGTAGATGATGCATTTAACCCTGATACTTCAAAGCGTAGTCAAAGTGCGGCTGTACCTAAGAATCAAACATTGAATAATTTATTGAAAACAAAAAATCCAGTTAGGACAGCTATTTCATCAACGCTTAGAGTATTAATGCCTTTAGAAATGCGGCAGAAATTACGCTCTAGTATAATTAAGTTAAATTCAGCAGGAAAAGAACTCAAACCTCTTTCTTCAGAAGAGCGTCAAGTATTAACTGAATTCTACCGTGAAGATATTATCAAGTTACAAGATTTGATTGACAGAGACCTTTCATCTTGGTTGGAATAGTATGGTAAGCATTCAGTATTCAGCAGTCAGCTATCAGCTTTATTATCTTTAAAAGAGAAAAAGCAATTTTATCAAAGTTTTAGAGTAGGAATCTCTGTCTGCTAACTATAACGTCTTAGTTTTTCTATTGTTGTCGCTTTTGTGGTGATGAAAAATTAGGCACTCATAACTATAACGTCTTAGTTTTCCATCTACTAAGTAGGTTACTTCTACAAATCAGGCACTCATAACTATAACGTCTTAGTTTTGCCATCTAGTAGATGTTGTTGCCTCTAGAAATCAGGGACCCATAACTATAACGTCTTAGTTTTGCCATCTAGTAAGTATGATCAGGACTTACGCATGAGGTACGAAAAACAACGATCCCCCTAAATCCCCCTTAAAAAGGGGGACTTCCGGTTTCCCCCCTTGTCAAGGGGGGTTAGGGGGGATCTCCAGCAGTGTATCCACACTTACTGAAAAATTCGGCGTTGGTAAATTAGTGTATGATATGAATCTTAATTCTTTAGGAGTCAGGAGTCAGGAGTCAGAAGGAAAGAAAGAAGAAGAAACCCCGAGTAGAAAGATAAAGTTTTTCGGGGAGCGTAAAGGTCACGGAGTTCTATTGCGCTCTTATCCAGACATGGTATCATATCTCAAATTACCAACTCCAAAAATTCTATACAATAATGTTCTAGCACGTTGCTGAAATACTAAGAAAATTTTTGAGGCAAAACATTGGGTGGTTATGTATAAGCATTTTTTGTGGGTTGGGTTGAAGTAAGAAAGTTCTGATGGTTACGGAGAATCAATGTTTGTATTTGTAGCTATTACAATGATTGTAAAAATTATTTTATTGAGCTATGATTTTTCGTAAAACAAATCAGCAGAATCAGATACCACGACGTTTTCAAGAAAGAATACAAGTAGCTAAAGATAAAAAACTTAAGAAGTT
>NZ_JAAHGU010000281.1:0-2492 GCF_010692685.1 Okeania sp. SIO2F5
CTAGCTGGTCGGATTTTTGAAGATGAATATGATTTGGCGATGGCTGTTATAGAGGGTGTAGAAGCTCGCGCTCAACAAGACCAACATACCACAGAACGTTTTCTATTTAATTCTGCCTAGCTACTTACTACTAACTCCTTAGACACTTTTCTCCAACAACCCAATATCGAAACTTCTCCTGCTTGGGAATTCATCCATGGACAATCCAAACAAAAACCGATGCCAACTCTGTTTCATTCCCGCCTCCAACGAAACCTCGTCAACACCATTAATAATAAAACCCAAGCTTATGAAGCCATTCAAGAACTCAGGTGCATCATTCCTCCCTTATCTCCTGTGCCAGATATTGTGGTTGTAAAAAGCGATCGCCTTGGTGATGAAGACGGTCCACTGCAAGGTTCACCGGACTGGATAATTGAAATTCGTTCCCCAGACCAAAGCACATTAGACCTACAGAACAAAATTCTTCACTGTTTGGGTCACGGAACTCAGCTTGCTTGGTTAATTGATATTCAGCGACAGCGAATCTGGGTTTGGGAAAACCAAGAACTACCATTGGTCTTTACTGGAACTGAGATACTCCCCACTCTTGACAATATCTCAGATTTGACAGTGGAAAAAGTAATCGCTATGACCCAACAACGATCAAGCTAGGTTAACCTTAAGGAAACACAACAGTAAAATGAAAAAAATTATTTTCTAAAGCTCAAAAAAAATTTCCCTGGTTGATGGGATTGTATAAGGAAAAAACTGATGATAGTATGTAATTATTGGGATGCTTTCGCCCTTACATATGATTTTTTATTCAATAAAGAAACACAACCAAGAAAGCGATCAGACTCTTGAGCAAACATAAAACAACTAAAAAGCGATCGCCAACTCATTGTGAACGCCTACAAAAAATTCCCTGGTTGATGGGATTGTATAAGGAAAAAACCTATGATAGTATGTAATTATTGGGATGCTTTCGCCCTTACTTATGATTTTTTATTCAACTAAAAATCAAGAGAAACTAGAGACCCTTCAACAAGAACAAAAACAACAGAAAAAGGAAGTCAAATACAATCTATAATCAAAATAGTCCAAATCTTATAGATTGAAAATGCTACCAGTTGACCAAGCAGAGTCAATCATTTTAAACCTAGTACAACCCTTAAATACCCAGAGGGATGTAGAAACAGTAGACCTCTTAACCGCATCGGGGCGCATATTAGCCACCCCAGTCACCAGTAAGGTTGATTTTCCCCACTGGGATAATTCAGCAATGGACGGCTATGCAGTAAAATTTACAGATGTCAAAAACTCGAGTCCCGAAAATCCAATAGCCTTGGAAATTATAGAAGAAATTCCAGCCGGGTATCAACCCCAGCAGCAAATTCAACCAGGACAAACAGCTCGTATTTTTACAGGTGCTTGTATGCCCAAAGGATCAGATACAGTAGTCATGCAAGAAGTGACTCAAAGACAAGGCAACAAAGTACTTATCCAAAAAACTCCAAGACCCCAAGAATTTGTACGATATCGTGGTTCATTTTATACCGCTGGTACTCCCTTACTCCAGCCTGGAATTATCTTAGGTGCTTCAGAAATAGCAGTATTAGCAGCACTTCAATGTCCGGAAATAACAGTGTATCGCCCACCTAAAGTCGGAATATTATCCACAGGCAATGAATTAGTCACACCAGACCAACCCCTACAACCAGGTCAGTTAGTAGACTCAAATCAATATGCCTTAGCAGTAGCTGTAGCACAGACAGGAGCAGAAGTAATACGACTTGGTATAGTGCCAGATGAACCAGAAATATTGAAAAAAACCATAGCTGAAGCAATAACAAGTACAGATTTTTTACTTTCCACCGGAGGAGTATCAGTAGGAGACTATGATTATGTAGAAGATATTCTCACCGAGTTAGGAGCAGAAATTCAGATTCATTCTGTAGCAGTTAAACCAGGAAAACCATTAACTGTTGCTAAATTTGCTGATACTCAATGTGTATATTTCGGTTTACCAGGAAACCCCGTTTCAGCATTAGTCAGTTTTTGGCGGTTTGTACAACCAGCGCTGAAAAAATTGGCAGGAGTCCAGGAAGCAGCATGGGGACCAGAATTTGTCACAGCGCGATCGCTTCAAGATTTACATTCCAACGGTAAAAGAGAAACTTATCTATGGGGTCAGCTAAAATTAGGAATAAATGGCCATGAATTTCAACTTGCCCAAGGCAGTCACAGCTCTGGAAATTTAATTAATTTAGCGGGTAGTACAGGTTTAGCAGTTATACCATTGAATGAAACTTCGATCGCGGTAGGCGAGTCAGTACAAGTGTTAAAAATAAGTTGATAGTCATCAACATCAGGAAAATTAAAAAGTATAGCAATGAGCGCTGGCATCTTTACATATTACATAAATATTGATAATGTAACATAAAAGTAACTGTATGAGCTGTATTTTTCATAAATTAGGCGATCGCTAAAGGTTAAAGTTTTAAGGATGC
>NZ_JAAHGU010000282.1:0-2465 GCF_010692685.1 Okeania sp. SIO2F5
ACATCCCTGCCTTAATATCAACATATCGTCAACCCATAAATAACCTTCAGGTAAGTCCTGTAACTTTGTTTTTTGATATGTCTTTTTATCTAAGGCAGTTTTAGTATCGTGGCAATGTCGGTGCAATAGTTGTTTATTTTTATATGTGTTGTCACCACCCTCAGACCTTGGTACTATATGGTCAACTTCAATTAGGTCGTTTGGTCTAAAAGTTAGCCCACAAGATGCGCATTTATTCTTCTGCCGTTTTAACAGCGCTGTGACTTCTTTCCTAAGAGCTGGATGTTTTCCGATTCTGCTGCTCCAATAAGTCCAGTCACCGTCATAGGGTGATTTATTATCTTTTACTTTAATATGCCGTATAATAGGTACATCAAAGTGCATATTTAGTATATATTCGCCTTCGTTAAGTACCCAATTTCTGGTTCCTTTTACCTTGGGGAAATACTTTTTCTTAACCCAAGTGGCTGACTTATTCGGATGCCTCCTACTTGCCCATCTCCATAGCCTTTTCCACAGGAGGTCATCAATTTTTTTAAATATCTCCTTACTGACTACGGCTGAAAAGTAGTTAGCCCATCCTCTTATTACCGGATTTAATTTAGCTATTAGAGCTTTAGTAGGGGCAGTTTTGTGAGAATTACATATATCTGCCAGTTTCCGGTAGTGAGTTTTGATACTCTTAGAGGACGGTTTGATCAGCGTTTTAAATCCTTGTTTAGTTGACTTAACCTTCCATTGCCTAATTGTAAAACCTAGAAAATCAAATCCAGGCTGATTCCCTTCATATTCTTCCAGGGTATGGGCAATTTTGGTTTTTCCTGGTTTTAGTTCTAGTCCTACCTGGTTTAACCATTCCTGTATTACGGCTTTTGCTTGCAGGACTACTTTGATATCTTCGTGAAGGATAACGAAGTCGTCAGCATAGCGTATTAGGGAGAGACTTTGACGTTTGTATTTCTTTGCCATTGCTCTTCCATTAGGATGTCTAATCGGGAGTTTTTCGGCAAATTCCATTACTCTTTCCTCTAGACCGTGTAAGGCGATGTTTGCTAGTAGGGGACTAATTACACCTCCCTGTGGTGTACCTTCCACAGATTTTAGGAATTGTTTATTATCAAACACTCCAGACTGCAACCATTGTTTAATTAATCGTCTGTATGGTGAATGACCTAATTTCCTCAGCAGTGCATCATGGTTAATTCGGTCGAAACATTTGGATATATCTGCATCAAGCACATATTTGGGTTTATGGTTAATGCTTATATAGATAGCCTCTATGGCATCATGGGTTGACCGTCCTGGTCTAAAACCATAACTGTTGGGTTCAAAGCGTGCCTCCCACTCTGGTTCCATACCTAACTTAACCAAGGCTTGTAATGCACGGTCGTACATCGTAGGGATTCCAAGTAGTCGCTTTTCATCCCTGCCTGGTTTTGGTATCCAGACTCTGCGGGTTGGACTTGCTTTGAGGTGACGTGATGCGAGTAGATTCACCAAGTTGAATCGCTGCATTGGAGATAGATTTTTAATACCATCTACTCCAGCAGTTTTCTTGCCTTGGTTATCCTGTGTCACGCGCCTAACAGCTAGCAACCTTGCGTAATAGCTTTTGGTCAGAAGTTTTTGGTATCTGTGCATCTTGCGGAATTCGCCACTCATGGATGCTCTGTAAATCAATTTTTGTAATTTGAACACAGATTTCTCTACCTTCTTCCAATTAATATCCTTCCATTTAAGGTTAGGATTAATTGAAACTTGTGAGGGTATATCCTCTGTATCCCATGCTACGCTTAAAAATGGTTTAGGATTACCTAAGTTTCTTTTCAGTGTTTGAGCTTTGTTCATTACTATTCATTGCCTTACATTACGCCTAACAGTGGATACGTCTGCAAATTAATGCTTCTTATCCAATCCTACTCTCCCTTTGACCTACAACCTTTGTGTAGATTTACCTTGAATGGCTTCCTAAGTTCTCGACCTATACTCTTAGGTGTCTTAGAGAGGTTTCCTCGTTCCCTTATTCCTTATTTACGGCTGATTTAGTAGGATAAAATCTCCCGGAGGGTTCGGTATGGTTGTCGATAATCCCGTAAGTATAGAATTATCCATAGACCCTCTGACTTTCGTCCTACATCCCATAGCTACCTTTGAGATGGTTTGGAATAACGAGAGTTTGATTACCTTCCTGTTTGTCCACTTGTCAGCCTTTGCTTGCGGTATCGTTCCTGGTAACTGGTATTTTCCCGCTTTTAGGCCAGCTTCACCAGTTTGATGTTCAGTCTCACCAGTGTGGCCTATGCTTTCTACCTAGACAACGAGGCGGTGGAATTTCACCACTAAGGAAATAAGAGTTTTCCGATGGCCAAATATTTAACCTCCTTTAAGATTAGCCATGGAAGGCTAGATATATCTGCTTTTCAGCAGTTTGACTAACCAACGAGTCGCACACTAACACTTCCATC
>NZ_JAAHGU010000283.1:0-2410 GCF_010692685.1 Okeania sp. SIO2F5
GCAAAAGCTTGGCCAAAAATTTTGTTTGCGCAGCATTCCGCAGGAAAAGAACCTTAGAAAATGCCACAGCCAAGGTCAATCTTTGTTTTGTGAGACTGCTGCTTAAGAGATTGGCGATCGCCTGATTATTGAAAAAAAAGATACCATCAGGGTTCTATATAGAACTACAAGAACTGGTTAAGACATTTTTCAATCCTAAAACCCTTTGACAGTTTGCTATTTCCTGTTCCCTGTTCCCGATTCCCTAGTGCGTAGCGCTATACTGTTAGGGATAAAAACTCAACTGGGGTAATCCCAGGGTTTCTTCCCAACCCATCATCAAATTCATACACTGAACACCCTGACCAGCTTGACCTTTAATCAAATTATCAATAGCTGACATAATAATCACTCTATCAGTACGGTGATCCACCTCAATACCAAGATAACAGAGATTAGTGCCACAAGCCCATTTAGTTTGAGGATAAGTACCACTAGGCAATACTTTCACCCAAGGGCAATTACGATAAAAAGCATTATAAATAGTCAGCAAATCTTCTCGCACTAACCCAGGGTCTCGCAGAGTACCATAAACTGTAGCTAATATTCCCCGCACCATTGGCATCAGATGAGGAGTAAATTGCACCTTCACATCATAACCAGCCAAATTACCACAAATTTGTTCAATCTCTGGAGTATGTCGATGACTAGCTACTCCATAAGCACCAATAGAATTATCCGCCTCAGCTAGTAACATATTAATAGCTGCTTTGCGACCACCTCCAGAAGTCCCTGACTTCGCATCAATAATTGCAGTTTCCGGTACTATCAAACCCTGTTTAAATAGTGGGGAAAGTGCTAAAAGACTAGCCGTGACATAGCAACCAGGGCAACCTATAAGTTGAGCATTGGCAATGCGATCGCGATACAATTCTGGTAACCCGTAGACAGCAGTTGCAACTATTTGTTTATCTGTGCGTTCTCCACCATACCAAGATTGATAAGTCTCTAAATTAGAAAATCGATAGTCAGCGGATAAGTCCAATACTTTACATCCCTTTTCCAACAGAGTTGGTGCCATCTTCCAAGCTAAACCATTGGGAAGAGAAAGGAAGACTACCTGACATTTACTGGATATCTTGTCCAAATCTATTGCCTCTACCATTAAATCTACAGAATGCTCCAAGTGAGGGTAGATTGAAGAAAAAGGTTTCCCCGCACTGCTGTCACCCCCCAAGTACACAACCTCAGCCTTTGGATGATCCTCAAGCAGCTTGACAAGTTGCACCCCGCCATAGCCGGAAGCACCTACAATTCCTATTGGCACAGGTGCCGATTCATTCATAATATTAACTCCTAAGTAATTTGAGTAGCAAAAATTTTAACTTTTGCTGCATTTTAGTACTAAATTTTTATTTTGGTGATATTTAACATTTTGTTTTATAGTTTTTATTTTTTTGAGCATTGGGAAAGTGGTTTGTCAAAAATTTTAAATTATATCAAATTTTACTAATTAGTGATGTGATTACGATCAATTGGCCATACTAAATATAAAGAATTGTTATTTGAGTATTAAATTTTAGATCAAGATCCCATAAACTTTTTCTTAGTCAATAACGTAGTTCTAAAACGTGCTGGTTAGCGATTTGATCTTAACTTACCACGCGAAAGATATTGCTAGATGGCTTCAATAAGTAAAGGATGGTTATAGCGCTACGCGCAAGTCAGAAGTTAGAAGTTAGAAGTAATCCCTGACACTCATTTGAGTGTTTATCATTGCCCTAACCTATTTGCGTAGTACTATATCTATAGAAGCCATTTGGTATCTATTTAAGAAGTTACAAGTTCAATACCCATCTAGGTTTTATGATTCTGGCAGTCATTTTTCATAATTTTTCGGTTTCCTGAACCCTTATAGTTGTTAGGCTCCTTAAAACGGCTTTCCTGAAGCCTTTGTATTTCAATAAAAGATACGGTTAGGGGTTCTATAAGAGCTGATTAATAAAGAAAATCTAAAGAAAGCTACATAAGAGTGAATCATAGTTTTACTATCAATGATAGTCTAGATATAATTGTGACTAATCAGCCGTATACCTGCGCTCGTTAAGCCTCAACGTCAGCTATACCCAAGTGATCTAAGTGATTTAGAGTGGGAAATACTCAAGCCTTTGCTACCTAAACCAAAAGGGTTTGGTCATCCCATTGAAGTGGATTTAACAGAGATGATCAACGGTGTATTTTATGTACAACGGACTGGATGTCAGTGGGAAATGATATCCCATGACTTACCTCCCTACACAACTGTATAGAACCCCTAAACGGATCTTTGTGAGAGAGTATAATGGATAGAAAATGCCATACTCAAGTAGCTTGACAGACAGCGAGTGGGCTTTAATTGAACCACTGCTGCCCAAAAAAAAAAGAACTAAAC
>NZ_JAAHGU010000284.1:0-2391 GCF_010692685.1 Okeania sp. SIO2F5
CTCCGTTTGCGGAGCATTCCGTCAGGAAACGAGCTTTTTCAGTATTATTATCAAAAGCAACTTTGAGATTACGTTTCAGAGTCATTTTCAAATATTCACTCGGTTCAACTAACTCGATATTAGGAAACAAATTAACCATATTAATATTAAGGTCAAAAGTAGTTTGAGTTTGACTAATAGTTTTAAAATCACTGTAAGCCATTTTTACATAATCCTTACAATATTGAATTTTAGCAATAAACCAGATTTGATATGAGATAGATAGTTTATTATTAACTTTTGCTATTAGCTATTATGTAAGCATTCAGCTATTAGCAGTCAGCAGTCAGCAACAAGACTCTCTCCTAGAGAAAAGTGTTTAAATTAATGTAGACTTTAAAGGCAAGAAAGCTAACTTTTTTAGTAAGAGAATTAACAAAGCTTTTATCATCAATTAAAAGCAATAGCTGATAACGCAGTTCCAACCATAGGAGGCTGGCTGACTGCTGAATGCTTACGCTATTATAGATAAACAATCCTTTTTGGGAGCATAAATTGATGTATTTTATTTAATTCTTGTTCCTTATCGAGGACTATCCCCATTCTTTTTTCCTTTTTCCTTCTTAAAATTTTATCTATTGAGGTTATTTTTTTCTTCTAGTACTTGAAGTTCTTTTTCTAGGAAAAAGTTGAGAAAAGTTCTAATTCCAGCAATTGCTGCTAACCTGCCAATATCATTCCAATTTGGAGATATTGCAGTTGCTACTATATCAGCAGCTAACAGAAATTCTAAAGCTAGAACTAGGGAGATACCTAATTCAAGTCTGATTGTTCCATCTTGTGCAAAAAGCTTATTATTTTTCCGTCTTTTCCACATTTGTGCTAGTGCTTTTAGCACTGCAAAAGCAATAATAAAAACAGCAATTGCTTCAATAAAAATCTTCATAATAAGCACAAATTCATCTAAAAAATTCTCAGCTAATTCTATTAAATTTATAGCTAGAGTCAGGGAATAGGGAATAGGAAATAGGGAATAGGGAGATAAAATTATTGATTTCATATTTTAAGAGGAAAAAAGAAATAATATTTCCTTATATTCAATTCCGTAACGGTTTTAACCAGAGGTAATTATCAATTATCCATTATCAATTATCAATTAATGAAAGTACCGACAGTACCAAAAAAATACTGAAATTATCAATACTATTCTCCAATATTTCATAAGCATTCCTCCTTTCTTCCCTACTGACTCCTGACTCCTGACTCCTGACTCCTAAATAATTAAGATTAATATCATACACGCGCTTCAGCAATGCCTAAAACCCAATATCATCCAGAGCAACCTGAGCTGCTTCATATAACTCTTCATCAGACACATATCGCCAGTCTGTATCTCCAATTTCCTGATAAAAAGTCTGGTCATAAGCACGAGTTTGAATAACCACTGGCATCGGTACCGCATGACCTAATACCAAAGCTTGTTGTTTAGAATCCAACTTTGCCAATACAGACCGTAAACTATGACCGCCAGAAACTCCTGTAAAAATAGAATCTATATCCTTATCATCATTTAATAGAGCTGTAATTCTTGTACCAATTTGAGACATAACTTCCGCATCTATCCCGGAAGGTCGCTGGTCTACTACCAATAAAGTCACAAAATATTTCCGCATTTCTCTAGCGATTGTTCCAAAAATAGTTGAACGTACTATGGCAGGGTCGAGAAAACGGTGAGCTTCCTCAATAGTTATGACTAATGGTTGAGGGCGATCGCTCGGATTTTTAGAACTCAAAAATTTATCAGCTTTCCGCACATAACTATTATGAATTCTGCGAGTAATCATATTAGCAGCTAACATATAAGAGAGCATATTTGACTGGGAACCAAATTCAATAATAACGTGCTTTCCTGCGTCTAAAGATTCTAAAATTTCCTCTATATAATTGTTAGTATTTTTTGTCTGCATATATTTCAGATTATCCAGTCGCAATAACTTTCTTTGTAAAGACATTATTGAACCTTTGTGACCCCTTTTCTCATCACAAAATGTTTGGATATCTTCATTAGTCATTTCCAGTAATTGAGCAATCCAAGATTTACCAAATTCACTTCTGAGAATATTTGCACTATCAATACTTGCCTCAGATAAATTTAATTCCCGTTGCACCAACCCAATATCTTCTACCTCAATTTGGTTATAACTTAAATACAATTCTCGTGCATCTCGCACCCCTCTACGTTTAGTCGCTTCTGGGTCGAGAGTCCAAAGTTCGACTCGTTCTGGAAACAATTGTTTTAAACCTTTTACCGTATTAACTTGTTTTCCTTCCGCCATTGCTTCCCAACCATATTCAGAGTGCATATCAAAAATTAAATTTACAGCAGCTCCTTTACGAATTATCCCAGATAAA
>NZ_JAAHGU010000285.1:0-2164 GCF_010692685.1 Okeania sp. SIO2F5
GTAAACAATTTCAAGCTATAAACTGTAAATTATCAATACCATTACAGACATCCTTAAAACTTTAAGGTTTAGCGATCGCCTAATTTATGAAAAATACAGCTCATACAGTTACTTTTATATTACATTGCAAATATCTATGTAACATGTAAAGATGCCAGCGCTCATTGCTATAACTTATACTTCGTTATTATCTACTCATATTTATCTTAGTTTGTAGATATAGCAGGGAACAGTGGTGCAACTCCGTGTCAACAATAAAGATGGGAAGGAAGCGCCACCTGTGGGCATCTGAGCAAACCAAGCTAGTATCTGGTAGCGCACTCCTGTGAGTCAACAAGCAACAACGAAAAATATTTCTCTGTCTAAATATCAAGTCTCATTAATTAGACGTAATAAAAATTCTCTTCTCAAGATACAGCCTATTTCAGATTAGTAAGGTACACCAGTCGCAGGCAAGATGCCTACACTACAAATACTTTACCATTCTTCTGTGTATATCATTTACCTGAAATCTCCTGTAATTGAGAACTTTATATCAAATCCGGTAACATTGGTGTAATTAGATTCATAGTGTGGGGACCTACCCCCAACCCCTCTCAGGAGGTGAATGTGGGGAAATAAAGAAATATTTGGCAATGGCTGAAAATGGAACATTTTTTTTATACTGAACCCGAGCGGATTTGATCTAAAATCTTCCAACCGTAGCAAATATAAAATTTGCAATATTTTATGTTAGAGCTGATTTATTAACTGAGCTGTTTGCGCAGCATTCCGCAGGAAAACTCTTATGCTATCTAGGTCTCATAAATTTCTACTTTACTGGCCTACAATCGGTAAAACCTTTGTCCTGTAAGAAATTCAGCCTCTTAATATTTACTTTATAAATCAGCTCTTTGGTAACTAAAGTTTGCCGGAAACGAAAAGTTCCGAATTCTGACTAATAGCGAAGTATACTTTTATCTACTACCATTGAGTAGGCATCAATACCACCAATAATATTTTTCACATTTGTAAAACCCTGACTCTTCAACCATTGGCACATTTGAGCTGAACGTATACCATGATGACACAAGACTAGAGTTTCTTTCTCATGGTCTAAATGGACATGAATTTGGTCTGACCATTCAGAAAATTTACTTAAAGATAAAACTTTAAAACCTTTGATAGAAGCTATTTCTACTTCTCGATCTTCCCGAACATCAACTAATTGTAAATTTTCAGGAATACCATCTGTTAACCGGTCTGCTAGTTCTTCGACAGTAATATCTAGTAAAGGTCCTTCGGAAGATTGTTGTGACATTTGAGAGAGTGGAGTTAATGACTTTGTATTAACGGTCGAGTTATAGAAAGCTTTTCAACATTACTATAAATTTAGTGTAAAACTATATAATTTTTTCTTATTTTAGTCAAGTAGACAAATTTTTGAAGTTTGCCATCGCTTATTCTTGATTAAATATTCTGGTATGAGAGAGTTTTTTTGTGTCTTGAGTGGGTCTTACATTCTGGGGAGGCCCAAGAATTAGGCACTCGCTTTTTGAGAGGCAGCTCTCACTAAACTAATCTACCGTATTATAGGCCAAATTCACTGTTCGACTAATGCCTCTTAAAACTACTGCCCATTTTGTATTAAAATTTAATAGCAATTTTACTCCTAATGGACTGTGGTAGCTAACGAATCATACCTTTCATCCGACAGATATAAATACGAATTTGTTGTATCTACAACACAAGCAAGCATCAATGCAGGCTTGAAGGAATACCTGGATACCATCGATCAGCCTGAGGTGTCTCGTTTCTTTCTTGACGAAGATGGGGAGCACAACTTAAGATAGCTAGGCTGCATAGGCGAGTAGCGAACATCCGCAAAGATGCACTTCATAAATTGACAACATACGCAAGCCAAAAACCACGGCACAATTGTCATAGAAGATTTGAACGTTAGTGGAATGTTATCTAACCATAACCCACCCCCATCCCCTCCCAGGAGGGGAGCTAGAGGGGTGGGTGCAAACCAAGGATTTTACGAGTTCAGGCGACAGCTAGAATATAAATGCCAATGGTACTGTTCAGAGTTAGTAGTAGTAGATAGATTTTTTCCATCATCAAAGACTTGTTGCAGGTGTGGTCACGTCCAAGATATGCCGTTAAGCCTGAGAACGTATGA
>NZ_JAAHGU010000286.1:0-2149 GCF_010692685.1 Okeania sp. SIO2F5
GTAAACAATTTCAAGCTATAAACTGTAAATTATCAATACCATTACAGACATCCTTAAAACTTTAAGGTTTAGCGATCGCCTAATTTATGAAAAATACAGCTCATACAGTTACTTTTATATTACATTGCAAATATCTATGTAACATGTAAAGATGCCAGCGCTCATTGCTATACATTCCGTAATCTTTTTATGTTACATTGTATTATGTAGTATAGCTTTACAAGCAATAGTAACTTAAAATCAAATATGCCATACGAAAAACTAAAACTCTCAACTCCAAAACCAGTATTGTCTTGGGCAAATCATCCCCTAGAAAATCAAGAACACCAAATGGCCAAAAATGTAGCATCCTTGCCATTTGTTTTCAAGCACGTTGCCCTAATGCCAGACGTGCATCTAGGCAAAGGAGCATTAGTAGGTTCTGTAATTGCCACAAAAGAAGCAATTATTCCTGCTGCTGTAGGGGTAGATATTGGTTGTGGAATGTGTGCAGTAAAAATGCCTTTTGTTGCCGACCAACTAGAAGGCAAACTCAAAAAAATCCGACAAGATATTGAAGCAGCTATTCCTGTAGGATTTTCTGACAACAAAGAAATCGAAAAATCTGTCACCAACTGGCAGCGCTGGAAAAACTTCAAAGAGTTACATCCAGGTGTAAAAAATCTAGAAAGTAAAGCCCTCAAACAAATGGGTTCTCTAGGTGGAGGCAACCATTTCATCGAACTTTGTCTGGATACAGAAAACAATGTTTGGTTAATGCTACACTCTGGTTCTCGTCACATTGGAAATAAATTAGCTCAATGTCATATTAACACTGCCAAGGAACTAGCAAAACTGGCAGATACAAAATTGCCAGATTTAGATTTAGCCTACTTTGTCACTGGAACATCAGAATTTGCAGCTTACTGGCGCGATCTACAATGGGCACAAAATTATGCTCGGTTTAATCGAGATGTAATGATGGCTCGTTTTAAGCGAATAGTTGAAAAGCATTTAGCAGGAGGCAAACCAACAAAACCACTATTAAATGTGAACTGCCATCACAATTATGCAGAAAAAGAAGTACATTTTGGCGAGGAAGTTTATGTAACTCGTAAAGGTGCTGTGCGAGCACAAGAAGAAGATTATGGAATTATACCTGGTTCAATGGGAGCAAAATCTTTCATTGTCAAAGGAAAAGGAAACCATGAAAGTTATTGTAGCTGTAGTCATGGTGCTGGCAGATTAATGTCTCGAACTAAAGCTAAAAAGAGTTTTTCTGTAGATGATTTAGTTAAGCAAACTGAGGGAGTAGAATGTCGGAAAGATGGAGGTGTTATTGATGAAATTCCTGGTGCTTATAAATCTATTGAAGAAGTAATGAACCAGCAAACTGATTTAGTAGAAGTTGTGGCAACTCTTAAACAAGTTGTTTGTGTAAAGGGGTAATTTTTCTATATTTGTTTGCTTGTCTACAAAAAAACCAAAAAGCCTGTTTCCAAAATTTGAGAAACAGGCTTTAATCAATAATAATCTTGGCATCGAGCTATTTTTAAATGGGGGAACCCTCAAAGTATTTCTAGTTTCTTTGTACTGGATCGCTATTGTTATTTTGTTTGAGCGAGCGAATTTCCTCTTGCAAGGTTTCGAGATCTTCTTGCTGTTGTTTAACAACCTTAGTTAAAACTGCGATAACATCAATAGTCTTAACTGCCTTGTGTTCATCAGCGCTTATTAAATCTGGAACTTCTTCAGCAATAAAGCCAGCATTCAGAGTTTTGCCCTAAAGGAATAAAGATGTCAATACAATTGCCAAAAACAACAAAGCATCTTTCCCATATATCAGAAAGATGCTTCGCTAAATATTATCCTGGCATCGAGCTATTTTCACATGGGGCTACCCCCAAAGTATCTTCGCCAGCACTACGTTTCACTACCGAGTTCGAGATGGAGTCGGAGTGGGTCCATAGCCTCATAGACACCAGGAATACAGAAATCAAAGAAACAAAGAAGGCTGCATAGTCAGAAGTAAGAAGTGAGTTTATGAGGTCAAGTCCTCGGTCTGTTAGTGTGTCTAGGCTGCATACATTACTGCATTTCCACCGAACACCTATTAACGGGTAGTCTTCCCGTGACCTTACCTACTTAAAGTAGTGAGAGCACTCATCTT
>NZ_JAAHGU010000287.1:0-2030 GCF_010692685.1 Okeania sp. SIO2F5
TTTGATGAGCAGTCTTATTATCTGGGTTTTGGAAAATAAAGGAATGAATATCATTGACTACTTTTTGTGTCTGTTCGTAGTAACTTTCCACATCTCCTATTTTTCTAAAAAAACCTAGAGGTTGACCGCTTTCAGTCGTTCCTTTTTCTAAAATTTCTAACTCACTTAAAATCTTTTCAGCTTCATCTTTCTCTGTTAATGGTTCAGATTTAATTTTGTTAATGGGTTTGTTCTCAAAGTTATCCTGCTTGGGAATAATTTGTTTTGATGATAAATCAATCCAATCTAACTTTTCTTTTAAGCTATCCATGGCTATCAATGGAATGCTATCTGCTTTGACTTGAGTTTTTGCTTCTTCATTCTCATGTTCCAATTTTATCGTACCTTGCAACTGAGCAATTAAAGCAGACCACTGTATTTGACTCAACTCCCCAACCAAAACAATTTCCGGTCCCTCATCTACCTCTAATTCTGACTCCATTAATAAATTCATCACCACACTAGATAAAATTAAATCTGCATCCTCAGCAGCAATATTGCTGTTATCTATTAATAGAGTCATCTTAGCTTTCTCTCGATGAGTCACCAGACTTTTGATGACTTGTTGTAATTCCAATCCCACCGTTTCTTCCGGTTGCGACCAATCTGGGGTATTGCTAATACTAAATCAAAAGAAAATGTTTTTCTCGAAACTAAGAAATATCTTCTACAGCATCAATCAAATTTTCTATCGTGCCAAATTCTTCTCCTAAGACAATATCTAAAAAGCGACAAGCTACAGGTACAGAACCATAATTTTCTAAAGCCCATCTTTGACCTTCTAATCCAATCTGAGCCATTAGTTCTGGTTCGTCGATAATTCTTTGCGCTGCTTCTTGGGGATTGGCTAAATCTATTCCTACATAATGTTTCCAGTTAACAGGTTTTATAGGTAATAAAAAACCATATTTATCAAAGTCTAAATGAATCGAAACACAGCCTGCCGCCAGGGATTCCCAAAATCTCCAGCTATCCCATCTAGCTATAGCTGGTTTTTGTCCTAAATTAGAATTTTCTAACAGCTTTTCATCTAAATCTGCGTAATAAAAATTGCCTCCATAAGCGCAGCAAAACATAGAGTTTTTTAAGGAATCAAACCATTTTGGTATGTGATGAGTCCGGAATTGAGACCAATATAAGTAATCGAAATCATTTAATGAAATATTATTGCCTATTTCTGTAATTGGATTTTGATTAATATCAATTTTATCTTGTAGATGAGAAATAAAACAGAAATTCATTGCTACTCTAACACTTTGGCTTAAAGAACTTCTAAATACCGCTAAAACTTGTCGCTTTCTTTCTGAAAATAATTTACTATTTTCCGTAGCAATTCTTATCCTTTCAGAAATGCCAAATGCCCAGGGAATATATTGGCTTGGATACTTCCTAAATTTGTGCATATGCACGCGAATTACGGCTGTTAATCTCTCTGTTCTACCAGTTAATACATGATCGCTATCATTGGGATATATTATAACTAAAATAACTTCTTCATTGAGTTCGCAAAATAAATCAAATAAAGGGTGGTTATTTGTCATTTCTATGAAATAAATATCGGCCACTACGATTGCACAATTGTTAGGATGTAATTGGCGATTGTTTTTAAACAAATATTCTTGATTTTTCAAGTCGATTAACCAACAATCCATGTTAGAAAAAATAGGAATTCCTAGTTTTTTCAAACCTTCTGCTATACAAATTGATATATGAGAGCATTTTTTAACTGGTGAAAAGATAAAGTAAACACCTTTTTCTACAATTTCAGTTATCATAATTTTAATAAATTATCCTGTAATAACTTTAGATTTCTATATTGAAAAAATTTCTTGTACTTTTGCCTTAACGATCGCTTCTTTATTCTCATTATCCAATTTAATCCGACCTTGCAGTTGAGGAATTAAAGCTGACCATTGTATTTGACTCAACTCCCCAACTAAAACAATTTCTGGTCCCTCATCTACCTCTAATTCTGACTCCATTAACAAATT
>NZ_JAAHGU010000288.1:0-2003 GCF_010692685.1 Okeania sp. SIO2F5
TTGAGAATATTTTTTATTACAGGGTAAAAACGTTCGTCAGCAATTTTTCTTAGGGGAAAATTTACAGTGTATTCTACCCATTTATCATCTTGTATATAATTCGTTCTTTGTATTCCTGGAATCTGCACCGAAGCATCTATACCAAATAATAATAATGTGTCATGTTTGACTCTATAATTAATCAGTAATTTTGGCATTCTCTCCTCAAATTTGCTAACTTGTTGAGTTGATTTTAAAATTCGATTAGAGATGCCAAAAAACCAAGGGTGTAAATTATTAGGATGTTGAACAAAATTATTACAACCTGTTCTTAAAACAATATCAAAATTGTTCATTAAAGTAGGATTTAGGTCATATAAAAGGAGACTAGGACCATCTGTATCGTCTAAATAAACGGTGACATATTTTCTTTTCTGATCGAAGAAACCTTCAGGTATGCTTTGATGATTTTCAAACCAGTGATTGCTTAAAACTACAATTGAACAATCCCAATGATTGATACTAGAATCATAATTAAAAAGATATGATTCTGAATCTAATTCTGTTTTCCAATAATTAAAATTAGCATAAAATGGGACCCCTAATACTTTTAGCCCATCAGCGATATTAATCATTAAATGCTCATAAGCTTGTTCATGGCATAGATAAAAATAAACTGAACCAGAAAAACTGTGTTTACTATTCAATTTTTCAGTAGCTATACTGGTTGTCATAATCAATAGACATCTCCATAAAATAAAACTGCCCTTTATTTAGCATAATCTATAGTTGTAAAAGTTCCTCACAAAATCATTTTTCGTACCTTTTTCCTAAAAATATCTTACCTGTTCCCTGTTCCCTGTTCCCTGTTCCCCGTTCCCTACTCTGACAAAAAGTCTATATCTTTTTCGGAGATGTCTAATTTTTATTTTGATTTTTAGTTGTCTAGTTGAATAATGCAATTTTCTCAGCTTTAGCTTGAGCGTTCACGGTAGTGATGCGCAGCATTATCGCTTCCTTATTCTCATGTTCCAATTTATCTTGAATCCGGTTGAATAGTCGTCATTGCGACGATAGGAAGCAATCTCAGGGGTGCGCGGAGATTGCTTCCTTCCATGAGTGTAATACCAATTCCCAAAAGCATTGCTATGCTTAGGTCGCACTTCAGTTATTAAGTAATTAATACAGGAGAAATTACTTTTTTGCTAAAAAGACCCCAGTTAATGTTTATTATTCTTATGTTTACTCCTCCCCACACTCCCCACACTCCCCACACTTCCCCACCCGATCGGGTATAGCATTCTTTTTGAGAAATGGTATAAGTCGCAATGACTTGGATAAGGCAAATTCGATAATTTCTGCACGCTTTTTATAAATTTCTTTTAAATTTGCTTGACTAAAATAGAGAAATAATTTTGCTTTGAGAGTAAACCATTTAGCTATTTGATGAGCAGTATTATTATCTGGGTTTTGGAAAATAAAGGAATGAATATCATTGACTACTTTTTGTGTCTGTTCGTAGTAATTTTCTACATCTCCTATTTCCCTAAAAAAACCTAGAGGTTGACCACTTTCAATCGTTCCTTTTTCTAAAATTTCTAACTCACTTAAAATCTTTTCAGCTTCATCTTTCTCTGTTAATGATTCAGATTTAATTTTGTTAATAGGTTGATTCTCAAAATTATCCTGCTTGGGAATAATTTGTTTTGATGATAAATCAATCCAATCCAACTTTTCTTTTAAGCTATCCACCGCTATCGATGGAATGCTATCTGCTTTGAGTTTAACTTTTACTTCTTGATTCTCATGTTCCAATTTAATCCGACCTTGCAACTGAGGAATTAAAGCTGACCACTGTATTTGACTCAACTCCCCAAGCAAAACAATTTCTGGTCCTTCATCTACCTCTAATTCTGACTCCATTAATAAATTCATCACCACACTAGATAAAATTAAATCTGCATCCTCAGCAGCAATATTGCTGTTATCTATTAATAGAGTCATCTTAGCTTTCTCTCGATGAG
>NZ_JAAHGU010000289.1:0-1981 GCF_010692685.1 Okeania sp. SIO2F5
ACCATTATCTGGAGAAGAAGCATCATTGTCTACAACTGTTAACACCGCTGTATCATCAGTGCCGAGGGTGGCTCCTCCTGTAGGGGAGGATAAAGTTAGATTAATTGTTTCGTCATCCTCTTGCTCACTGTCATCAACAATAGAGATATTAATTGTTTTCTCTGTTTCTCCATCTGCAAAATCAACTGTTATGGGAGTGCTGTCATAATCATTATCTGCTGTGGCTGTACCGTTAGAGGGGGTAACTGTCACACTGACTGCTCCATCACTGCCACTGCTACGAGTAACTATGACGGCACCTTGAGTAGTACCATCTTCATTTATGCTGTAAGTGGTGTCGCTAAAGGATAATGTTCCTGGTGCTGGCTCTGGTGCTGGTGCTGGTGCTGGTGCTGGTGCTGGTGCTGGTACTGGTGCTGGCTCTGGTACTGGTGCTGGCTCTGGTGCTGGCGCTGGTGCTGGTGCTGGCTCTGGTGCTGGTGCTGGCGCTGCAACAGGGATAAATTCAATGTAGTCAAATCTTGCCCTCTCCCCTCTCTCTTTTTCACCGTTGAGGGTGATGTTTTCTCCATTATTAATCTGTAGACTTGTAGCGATAGTCCGCTCTACAAAATTTTGACTACTCACCGAGCTACTACCCAAATCTTGGTCAAATACCCAGGAATCAATGGTCTGATTACCAATTTCTACTGAAACAGAAGATTGACCATCTTTTTCATCATAGTAACCTACTACTACATTGTATGTACCTGTATCTCCTGTAAACTGATTTGTGGCACTACCTTGTGTGCCTTTTCTGGATACAGAGACTACTGCATCACCTGAAGCTACACTTCTGGATTCAGATTTTTAGCCACTTAGAGTCATATCTTCTGCTTCTATACGAATGTTTGTCATATTTAATGTATCCTACGGTAGAATTTGCCAGTCAATTTTCAAATTTTCTAGTAGAAAATTTGACATAAATATTAAATGGTTTCCTGGTTGCTTAATTTAATTATTGCTTATGTTATTTAAATTTTCTTAAAGTTTCTGTAAAGTTATACAGAAATTTCTTAAAGTTTTTGTGAAGTTATAGCAATGATACCAATTCTCTATGAAGCTGCGCTGAATACAAGTTAATAATATATAATAGTGAAGAAAATCATAGAGCGATCGCCAAAGTATTTATGGCCCGTCCCTTAAAAGTCAAAATCAATGAAACAGTTTCTGAACTAGAAAAGCGTTTAAGTAAGTCAATAACACCTAGAGAAAGAGTACGAATACAAATGATTTACTGGCTAAAAACCAATCAAGTATTGAGTCGCCCAGAACTAGCCAAGCTACTAGGTCGCCATGAATAAACGATTACACGTTGGCTCACACTTTCAGGACTTACGCAAAGACACTATATATAGCGATATAGCGCATATCAAATAGAACGATTGCTGACGCATAGCTCCGCTAATCCTTAGAAAAATTATAGCGATCGCCTAACATTTTTAGTTTTATCCCTATTCATAAAAACCTAAGATGTTGAGCAAAAATTTCTTGATTCTCTTGTCACCAACAAAAAAAATTGTAGGAAACACCAGTCACAAATGCTTCTAATGTCTCTGTAAAATTTGTCAAAGCTTGGCGAGAATAACCCTTTCTCAAGCCTGCTATTAATTGTTGGTAAACAATGAAAGTATAGGCAACAAACACTAAGATAAAATGACGCATCATACTGGTTTGATCTCTGAGTTGATCTTCTTTTCAACCCAACCATCCCAGAGCTTCCCGATCAAACTTTTCAATATAGTTTCTCTCACAAAAGGTTGTGACTATCCATTCTCCGGTCACACTTTTATAGAACCCCTGAGCGTATCTCTCAAAATTTAGGTGATCGCCAATCTCTGAAGCATTAGTCGAATAAAACACATAATTTACTTGGAAGTAGCATTTTCCAGGGTTCTTTTCCTGCGGAATGCTGCGCAAACAAAATTTTTAGTCAAGCTTT
>NZ_JAAHGU010000029.1:0-65395 GCF_010692685.1 Okeania sp. SIO2F5
GGTATATCCTTACAGTCAAGATTTGCGTGAACGGGCTCTTGACCTCATTATTAATGGTATGTCTATCAGTCATGTGAGTCGTTTATTAAATATAAGTCGGCCTACTCTTCATCAATGGCGAGATATAGCAATGAGCGCTGGCATCTTTACAAATTACAAGAACTGTCCAATAGCTAAAAGCCTTATATTATGGTTTTTTTATTCCCCCTTCCGGAGCTGTTGCCTGTTGCCTGTTGCCTGCGCACAGCGCTATACTTTTTGATTTGTCACGACCTATTTAGGATTGCTATATGTGTAAAAAGAAAGTTAAGATTTGTTTTTTCTTTGATAGGAAAACACAATTGGCACCCCCTCTACACTAGCTTGTTTTTGAGTATAATGAACTCGGTCAATGCGCAAACCTCTTTCGCTTCCTTCCATTGGTTGATAAAGAGCAATCGTACTTCCTTTATTAGAAAGCGCCAACGGATTTAAAGGTTTAATTTGCCTCGCTTCTCCCGGTTTTAGTATCCGTTGCTCTCCTGCCAAAACTGTATCCAACTCAAGAGGAACCCGCTTCATATCTGATAGTGTCCAACCTGTTAAATCAATTTCATCTGGGGACAGATTGATAACGGAAACCCATTCATTTTGACGTTCGTCTCCTTTTGAGTTCACCATCGCAGCAGCAATATAAACTGGTAATTCTTCACCGATATCTTGTCGTTTTGTCTCCTGAGAAATCATTTCTTCTGGTTCATCTACAGGGATACACTCCGGAAAACTATCTATATTTAATTTCTCTTTTGCTCCCTCATTTTCATTAAACAGGAGAGGATTTTTTTCATAGATTTTGTAGTCAAAAAATAATCCTGTTAACTCTTCAATCTCTGATACCGTGACTTGATAGCGTTGAAAGTTAAACAACTTTCTTCCTCGTCTATCTGCCATAGAATCTGCATCTTGCCACATGATACATGCTCGCACATCTAATTCCTGTGTTTGTCCGTTAATGAAACATACAATTTTGAAAAATCCAGAAGGGACTACCGCAGGTTTACGACCAGAAGGAGTAATTGTTCTACCAAAATCGCCGTAAATGGGACCAGTAAATTCTGTGATTAAACCGTTCTGATCGAGAGTCAAATCCTTGACCCAATCCTCTAAAGCTAGCCATTCATCTGGATTGAAATTCTCATGTTGCAATGCAGCATTGGTAAAGAAAAAAGTTGCATCAGAAGCTCTTCTTGCCTCCTGTGTGGAATGACCCCAAGCAGCGCTCGCCCTTCTAGCTAAATGTCCTCTATCCCAACAGTTGTTAGCATAATAATCGTTGTCTAATTGATACTCACAACCTACACGAGTATCAATATCCCATCTACTCTTCCGTTCCACTTTTTTGAGCAGATTTTGGTCAATATTGAGAGCCGTTACGAGTGGCGAACGTCGCACGCGATTCATAATGACAGTGAAGTTAATATAATCTACATATATATCGTCTCGCAGCTCTGGTTTTCTCAAAACGTTACCAACTAGACTTGGGGAAAAACTAGGCATTGGTAACGGAAAGTCTGTACCTAAGAATTCAGGGTTATAACCAACCATTTGTATTATTCCTTTTTTCACTCTATAAATTGATTATATCAAGTTGCGAGGCTAGAGAAGCTTTAAGAAATCAGACATATCTAGATTATGGTTAATCAGGATTACTTGAGGAATTTTCATTGGTCAATTTATCTGCAAGAAGTAACAAGTAAGAAGTAGGGAGCAAGAAGAGAAAAAATGATGGAGATACGGAAAAATTGTCACTCTTGTTAATTAAACCCCAACCTAATTTCTCTCCAGAATCCTGTATACTGAATTCTTCTTCAAACCTCCTCGCTCATTCCTATTTCTCCTGTCTACTACTCCTAACTAAAAGACTTTTTCAGCAAACCCTAATTATTAATTATTAATTAATCTAATTCTCCTTCTAAAATAGTAGCGATCGCTTGTTTTGAATTATCTTGAAATTCTCGTACATTGACTCGATTTAACAGAAAAATTGACAATATCATTCCTATTCCTGCCATGAGAAAAACTAAGCCATAAGCAAGCATTGGAATATTAAAGAAAAGTCTACCTAAGTCTAAAGTCGCACCACCAATAACTGTAGATAATCCTCTTGCCATTGCTTGAGCTAATCCCCAAGCACCGATAAAAGTTCCTGCTGTTTCTGCCACGGTTAAATCTAACATTAAACTCAGAGAAGCAGTAGTAGTTAAACCAGCAGCTAAACCATATAAAAATAAAGCTCCTTTAAATAAAGAAGGGTTGCCAGTAAACCCCGACATAACTATCAGGATAAAACTAATTGTTGTAGCTACACATCCCACTTTTAGAGAATTTTTCTTACCCAATCTTGGTACTACTAAAAATCCAGTTGTACCTAATCCGATTAAAGTTCCCATACCTGATACAGCATTCAATCTTGTAGTTTCAGAAATTGGCATCGAAAATATTTCTCCACCATAGGGTTCTAAAACTGCATCCTGCATAAATAAACTAATAATTAGTACAAATACAAATGTAAAAAATAAACCTGTTTGACGACTAGCTCTTAAAACTTTTAAGGTTGTTCCTAGAGTAACTTTATCTTCCCGATTAGCAATAGTTGAACGAGTGCGATAACGAGAGTATTTTTGTTCAACTCCCACTGTGGAAATAAAGGCAAAAATTAATACAATTGCTGGCACTTTAATAAACAAACTATTAACAGATGCCTTTACAGTTTCTAATGGTGCGCCCACACCAACTTGTTTAAGTAAAACACTACTGGTAATTGCTCCAATAATAATTCCTACCATCAACATCGACCAAACTATACCGACAACTTTAGAACGATTATCTTCATCGGAAATATCTACCAATAATGCAGCAAAAGGTGTAGAACTTGCACTTAAAGCCAAACCATAAATTATAAACATTAAACCCAACATTCCGACCCAAAAAAATGTGGGATTCGTCCAACCATTAACTTGTAAACTATCACCAACTTGCCACATAACTTGTACAGCAATAAAAGCAGTTAAAGTAAACAAAACTGCCCCTATCCACATATAACCTGTACGGTGTTGACCAAACAAAGGTTTAACATCAGACATTTGACCAAACCAAACCCTTGCTGGTGCCATAAATTGATATAATGACAAAGTAAATGCTACGATTGTGGCAGGTATTGTTAATTCAGTAATCATCACTCGGTTCAAAACTCCGAGAGTTAAAACTGACATTGTTCCTAACCCCATTTGATATAAACCTAATCTAAAAAATAGAAAGTTTTCTTGGATTAATTTGATAAATTTGAGTGGACTGGAAGAATCTTTAATTGTCATAACTATATTATTATTAAGTATTGAATAAGGAGTAAATGCAGTTATAGCAGGGAACAGGGAACAGGGAACAGTGGCAAAAGCTTTTCTCTGTCTGAGATTCATCATCAATCTATGTCCTAACCAACTCCTTCCTTGCTATAACTGATATAGCAATCCTATTTCAGTTGCGGGTAAAAAAATCTTTGAATTTAAGGAACAGGGAACAGGGTTCAAAAATTAATTATTAATAATTAATAATTACCTCTCCTTGAAAACGGATAGGATTGACTCAAAGGAAAAATTTGTTTTGTTTCTCCTTTAAAGGAGAGGCTTTAAACCTTAATTATTCGGTAAAACTTTCAGACTTTTTATATATTCTTAGATTTTTTACAAATGATTTATGATTGCTATAGCCTCCTTTTTTAGTACCTCCTATAATAGGGAGGCGAGAAGATGCAAAATTTTCTGTTTTATCCTCTTAAAAAGGGAGGTTTGAGACCTGATTTTTTGAGTCAGTTGCCACAAACTAAGTAAGCATTTCCTGCGGAATGCTGCCCAAACAGCTATTAGTTGTAACCTCTGAGCAAAAGCAGAGGATTTTAATGAATATAGACTGTTTTAGCCAGCTTTTATAGTAAGTATAAATTCTAACTCAATTAGTAAAGCTTTTATCTAAAACTAAAAGCAATAGCTGATGGCTGAATGCTTACCAAACTAGAAGACAAAATAATTATTCTGGCATTGTTTGCTATGAACTAATTGAAAACTATCAATTTTATGACTTAATGGCTTTTAAACCCTGTTATTCATACATAAGCCTTACTGAATTTTATTTTGAATTCTGAAGACTGATAACTGAATTATTTTTTGGTAAATTAACATCTATCTAGATTAAAATTTAACTAAAAATTGTTAGTCTGGCTTTGAGCATTATACACTAATTAGGATTTTTTTGAACATGGCAACAACTACTTTAGGTAAAACAGGAATAACTGTTAATCCCATTTGTATTGGCACTTGGGCATGGGGGGATAAATTTTTCTGGAATTATGGCAGTAATTATGGTGCTAATGAAGTAGAAGCTGCTTTTCAAACTTCCTTAGAAGCAGGGATAAATTTCTTTGATACTGCTGAAGTTTATGGCAATGGTTTATCAGAAGAATTGCTGGGAAAATTTATGCAAAAAACTGCACAACCTGTGCAAATTGCTACTAAATATGGTCCTGTACCTTGGCGTTTTTTTCCAGAGTCTGTTGCTGATGCTGTTACTGCTAGTTTGAAACGATTAATGTTGCCGAAAGTTACTCTTTATCAAGTACATTGGCCCTTTACTTTTTTTATGAGTCAGGAAACTTTATTAAATGCTTTGGCTGATGAAGTAAAACAGGGCAGAATTGAAGCGGTTGGTGTTAGTAATTATTCGGCTGAAGAGATGCGTCAAGCTCATGGAATTCTGGAAAAACGAGGGGTAATTTTAGCAACTAATCAGGTGAGATATTCTCTGCTTTCTCGACAAATTGAAGCTAAAGGAATTTTGGATACTGCTAGAGAGTTAGGGGTGACAATTTTAGCTTATAGTCCTTTGGCTCAAGGTTTATTAACTGGGAAATATACTGTGGAAAAACCGCCGACTGGTGCTCGTCAATTTGACTCTCGTTTTCAAAGAAAGGGTTTAGAAAAAATTACTCCTGTGATGTCTTTGTTAAAACAAATTGGTGAAAAATATGACAAAACTCTGGCTCAGGTTGCCCTGAATTGGTTGGTTTTTCAAGATAGTGTGATTCCTATTGCTGGTTGTAAAAATTCTGAACAAGTTCGACAAAATGTAGGAGCTATTGGTTGGGAGATGAGTCAAGAAGAATTTAATCAGTTAGAAGAAATTACTCATCCTTGGTTGAAATAATAGGAAAGGGAAGATTGAAAGCTTGAAATTTTGCTTTTGTCTTTCCTAATAACTACATAACTACAACGTTGGAGTTAATTTAATTATTTATTAGTTGAGGAGGGATGGCGATCACCTTCCGTTAAGCGTACGCAATCGCTTTTTTTGTCTAAAAGTATCTTTTTTTTGTGTTAAATAAAAAGTCATGTCTTGAGGTTAACGACAACCATTATATTTACACTATCACGGTTTTTTTCCGAATGCAACCTACCTTACTTTCTCTATTTTTTTTTGAGCTTCATAAAATGACTAGACTTTCACTTACTACTCTCAGCGATCACCTCCAGTTCAGCGTATGCTATCGCACAATATTTCTCATAGCTGAAGAAATGTTTTTTAGTTGAATAAAAAGTCATGCGTAGGTACGAACAACCCCTAATATATCTATAGTATCACGATTTTTTTGGGAAGAGAAGGCGATCGCTCTGTTACCTAGGAGGTTTTTTGAGCTTCACAAAATGACTAAACTTTCACTTACTACTCTCAGCGATCGCTCCTTTTTGTCTAAAAGTCTCTTTTTTTTGTGTTGAATAAAAAATCAGGCGTATTGGCAAGCTCCCCCCAATATACTTATAGTATCACGGCTTTTTACCGAATGCAATCTATACTTCCTCTCTAAATTTTTTTTAAGCTTCACAAAATGAAAATTTTGCTAATGTACTACCCATATATTATGTAACCGGATTCTATATTGTGGGAATTGACCAATCAGAACCTACTATTATTAAATTCATTCTGGGTCTGGGTCTTGTTTGGGCGATCGCTCTGACTAATTCTTTAAGTTTACCAACTTGGCGATCGTCTATCACAATAACTTTAACGAAAATATGGGCAAAAATATCAGATTATTGGTTCATTAAATTGTCATAATGGTTTTATTTTAAACATCAAAACGATTTGGATAGTAACTGAAAAAATAACTAAATTTGTTACTTTCTTTCCTGCACAGGAGAGATAAAAAATGGCATTTCCTCTATTTTATCAAGTTCAATTAATTCAAGATATTCCTGAGTTTAATCTCAAAAAAGGTAGTATGGGGGTAATTGTTGAATATTATCCCATGTATCAAGGAGAAGATGGCTACAGTGTAGAAGGTTTAATTGCTCAAGATACAGTAGAAGTTACTGAATCTCAAATTCAATTAATTAGTGTCGAACAAATACAAGAAAAACAAACATTTCCATCGGGTACAACTGGATAGTTAGGCAGCGATCGCGGATATAGGAGAAACAATCAGTAAGATCCTCACTTTAGGATCACTTCCAGATTTTTGAGCAGAACATCGTCTGGTTGATATACTACCCACCAGAAAATCCAGGAAAATGCCAACCATATAATAGCGAACTCTAAGACCAACTTTATTGAGCGATGAATTCCGTATGAAAGAGTGGATATTGCAGGATTTCTTCGGTTGTATCGAACCTTTACTGACGAACCACTCTTTAGTCTATTGAGAATATCTTGGTGTATCTGTCTGCCGCTACTAGAAACATATCCAAATGCCAATCGGGAACCAGTATATGTTCGACCCCTAACAGAGTAACGATATTTAACTTTTACTTCATAACTTGTCTTGCCATTGATACGAAAAGACATATTGCCATCGGTACTAAGAGACACATTAATAATTGTGCCCCTCACAGATGGCCATTTAGAAGCTTCAACTGATTTATATGCAGAGTAGATACCATACCCAAGCGTACCAAACCCAGGAGCGGAAAATATGCTGATAAATAGAGCTAAAAACAGTTGATCCATGAGTACTCAATTTAAAAGTTTGTACAGAAATCAGCATGATTACAAACATTTTTTGCAGCCTAATTATTTATTATACCCATCTGTATAGTCAACCGCCAGATGACAAAAAGCCGAAAGTTTTGGTATAATCCTCTTGGAGTCACTATGTTACCAAAAAGAAGATGAGTTATTGGTTTTACATTATTAACTTAAAGTGGCTTAATCAACATTTATTTACTCTACCTTCTAACGCACCAGTTCACCTGTATCAGATAACTTTTCAAGTCTAACCAGAACTTTCTGTTCCATTGGGTGCAACCGGATAGTTAGGCAGCGATCGCAGATATAGGAGAAACAATCAGTAATATCATCGCTTTGGGGTCACTTTTAGATTTTTGAGCAGAACATGGTCTGGTTGATATACTACCGACGAACTACAGGTAAATCCCAACCATACAATAGCGAAAGCTAAGACAAACTTTATTGAGCGATGAATTCCGAATGAAAGAGTGGATGTTGCAGGATTTTTTTGGCTGTATCGAACCTTTACTGATGAAGCACTCTTTAGTTTATTGAGAATATCTTGCTGTTCCTGTCCGCCGCTACTAAAAAAATATCCAAATGCCAATCGGGAGCTAGTATATGTTTTACCCCTAACAGAGTAACGATATTTAACCTTTACTTCATAAGTTATGCTACGACCTTTATTCTCATGAAGAGACACATTAGTAATTGTGCCCGTCACAGATGGCCAATTAGAAGCTTCGACTGATTTACAGGCAGAGTAGATACCATACCCAAGCAGACCAAACCCAGAAGCGTAAATAAAGATCAAGAACCTAACCATAATGATCAAGAACCTAAGCATAGTAGTTAATATGTCAAAGTTTGTACAGAAATCAGCATGATTACAAACATTTTTTGCAGCCTAACTACTTATTATACCGATCTGTATAGTCAACCGCCAGATGACAAAAAGCCGAAAGTTTCGGTATAATCACCCTGGAGTCACAATATTACAAATAGTTTAGCAGAAGAATTGGCATTTCATTGAGAAATAGTTAAGCGGTTACATCGAAAAAATTTAGACAAACTTTATGGTTTAGTTTACTTACCCTTTGTTCGTTTTTGCCCTAACTCTTTCGTTGATTTAAGGGTTCTCACGACTTGAAAAGCTTTTCAATTAGGAATAACTCTTTCTTCAGCTAACCAGGCAGCATAAAGCAAACATTGTTTGATATCCTCTAATTCTAAATCGGGATATTCTTCTAAAATTTCCTGATTAAGTTTCCCATTGGCAACTAAATTCAGAATCAAAGAAACAGGAATTCGCATTCCTCGAATACAAGTTTTTCCCGTCATAATTTTCGGGTCAAAAGTAATTCGATTTAGGTGTTTTAACATGACTCCATTTTCCTTTTTTTACAAATGATAAACCAGGCGTTGCATGCAACGTCCCTACTTTTTAGTCTACTCATACCATTTTAATAAAGTTATAGCATAAGTCTGAATTCTTAGCCCCCCTTCCCAAGGGGGGTTTGGGGGGATTAAAACGTCAAGTATTTCAACAGAAAATACTGATATAGTCATTTAATTTAAGAATGAAACACTTTTGAGGCTGAAATCCTTTTATAGCAAGAAACACTTGTCTCAATCTAAAGTGAAACAACTATAACTGTTCACTGAGATATTACTCCACTGTCACCGACTTCGCTAAATTTCGCGGCTGATCCACATCCAAACCACGATGAGCAGCAATATGATAAGCTAACAACTGCAAAGGAATAACCGTCAACATTGGAGACAACAACTCATCCACAGCAGGCACTGCCAACACATGATCAAACACATCCGCCTCCGTACTTTCAGGAGTCACCCCAATTAACTGTGCATCCCTCGCTTTAGCCTCCTGAGCATTAGAAAGTACCTTTTCATATACTAAACCAGGCATAGCGATCGCAACTACAGGCACTTTATCATCCAACAAAGCGATCGGACCATGTTTCATTTCACCAGCGGGATATCCTTCAGCGTGAATATAACTAATTTCTTTCAGTTTTAGAGCGCCTTCTAAAGCAATTGGAAAATTAATTCCTCGACCCACAAAGATAAAATCTTGAGTATCATTAAACTGGTGAGCAAAATCTTCTATTTGGCTATCTTGAGCTTCTAATATCTGTTCCATCTGTGCAGGTATCTGTCGCAAACCATTAACAATTCCTGCAATTTCTTCACCAGATAAATATTGTTTTTGCCAGCCTAATTCTAGAGCTAATAAATAAAACGCCATTACCTGTGCCACAAATGTTTTAGTAGCAGCCACACCAATTTCAAGACCTCCCCGAATATCAATAATTTGGTGAACTAAGTTAGCAATAGAACTTTCGCTGCGATTAGTAATTCCTAGCAACCTTGATGAAAATTCGGCTGGTTTATCTAAACGTCGTTGTTGTTCCATTGACAAAGCTGCCAAAGTATCTGCTGTTTCTCCAGATTGAGTAACACCAATTGTTAGAGTATTTTTTTTCAGAGGAGAAGGTGCATAACGAGCTTCAGAAGCATAATTAACTGTAGTGGAAATTCCTGCTAATTGTTCCAATAAATATTTCCCAATTAAACTAGCGTGCCAACTAGTACCACAGGCAAATATTTCAACTTGTTCTAAGTCTTGATATAGAGCAGGGGATAATTCTAAATTAGTCGGAGAAACATGATCGTTATTAATATCCCAATCGCTATTAATATAAGTTTCTAAACAACCCCGGATAACATTTGGTTGCTCGTGAATTTCCTTGAGCATAAAATGTTTAAAAATATTTTTCTCAACTAAAATCGGACTCCAGTTAAGAATACGGGGTATTTTATTCAAGCGCTCCCCTGCAAAATTATAAATTTCTACCCCCAGAGGTGTTAAACGAGCTATTTCACCATTTTCTAAACTGACAACAACTTGAGTATGGGATACAAGAGCAGGAGTATCAGAAGCACAGAAAAATTCTCCTTGTCCTAAACCAATAGATAGAGGTGCTTGCTGTCTAGCAACAATAAGTTCGTTGGGATAGTCTGCACAAACAACAGCGACCGCAAATGCTCCATCCAGTTTATTCACAGTCTGACGTACAGCTTCTAAAAATGCTTCCCTGTTGCCTTCAGTAAAATTAGATAAAAATTCTGCGATTGAGTGGGGGATAACTTCCGTATCAGTATCAGAAATAAATTTATGTCCCCGACCTTCTAATTCTCTGCGTAATTCCCGATAATTTTCAATAATCCCATTTTGAACTACTGCCACTCGTCCAGTATCATCAGTATGAGGATGAGCATTATATTCTTCCGGTTTGCCATGAGTCGCCCAACGAGTGTGACCAATACCAATATTAGCAGGTATTTCCATTCCGGCCAATTTTTCCCGCAGGTTGTGTAGTTTACCCTTAGACCGAATAGATTTAATTTGCCCCTCCCAAACAGTGGCCAGTCCGGCAGAATCATAACCCCGATATTCTAGTTTTTCTAGTCCAGATAGTAAAATTTCTGTAGCTGACTGCGTACCAATATAACCAACAATTCCACACATTTTATTTTTTATTCTGACTAACTTTGACTATATATAATACTTACTCAAAGTTAGTTATCCCGTAGGAGAGTAAGGTTTTTCTTTGCCATAGCAATTGCAGGTTTTCTTAGGACAATTCTCAAGTTCATCGCCAATTAACTAGCTATCAGTTTTTAGCAGCTCTGGGTAAAAATCCTCAGCTTCCTATGAGGCGGATGGCCATCGGAGGAGTTGAAATCTCCTTTCCGTTCCGGAATGCTCCCCAATCTAGGGAGTCGCAAAAAAAATCTGCTGATTGCTGACCGCTGACTGCTTCTTTAAATTACGACCTTTTTCAACATTGTTTCCCTCAGTTAAATTAAACTGTGATCAACAAATTTTGATAGGTTTGCATGAGATTGTCCAACACATAGGGATCTGAATTAGCATGGTCGAAGGTAATGCTTAACGGAACAGTCTGTCTTTGGTACAAATTGTGGCGTTGTCCAAAGTAAAATATAGACCGACCAGTTTTCATAACTCCACGGTGCATTTGAAATGATGTAAAGTTTAGGTAAGGTAGATTTCCAATAAAATGAGAAATTTCCCATACTAATCGCGGAAAAGAACCAGGATCGGTGTTGCAGTTGTCAATAGAATCTCGATATACCCTACAAAACTTTGTCCAATCCATGGAAATAACATCGTTAATAATTACGTCTTTAAATCTATCCTCCCCACCAACAGCAATAGGGAAATAAACTGGAAGATTTTTAAAGAGATACCACTCCTCGTCAATTTTACGCGTACAGAAAGTCCACTCTAGAGATAAAGCTTTGACTAAATTCCATACAAGATAACCTTGAAAAGATGCTTCTTGGGCATTTTGAAAAGACCTTTCATAAACCTCACGAGGTTTTACCAAGTCTAACTGTATAGTTACTGAAAGGTTTGAGTTCAAGACAAATTCTTCGTTATGGAAATAATAGAAAGCCTACTGTTGATATTTGCTCAATTCATCAAGGTTGAGTTTAGTACCATGATATCTTTCTAAAGCTTCTTGTAAATCCATCTTCACTACTTTTTTTTACCTGAATATTTCAAGTATTATCTTAATATTAAGCAATTATTTCTATGAAGTAGAACTCTATTTTCAATCTGCATATCTAAAGTCCACAGACCCATCACTTCTGATAATCCCAGGTATTTGAGTAGATAGGAAAAGTGTAGGTTCATCTCCTACCTCAAAACCATGGCTGATACTTTTTGGGAAATCAAGCACATCACCTGGTTTGTAAGGTATAGGTTTTCCGTTAATTACTACAACACCAGTTCCAGTAATTATTTTGATAATTGCATCTGATTCATCATGGATATGAGCTCTATGACGAGAATTAGGTAGGTACATTACAAGTTATTCAACAATTGGCCCTTGTCCTGCTCGGGAAAATACCCCCAACCTTGCAACTGCAAAAGGTGGAGAATCTTCGATGACCTTAATTGGCATAAATTGACCCACAAGTTCTCTCATGGCCGAAGCAATCTTGTTGTACTTTGTAGTATTATCTACAAAATTAATTACTTCATTTGAATTGGGTGTCATTTCAGTTATCAGTTATCAGTTCCAAACTCCTGTAACAATATGTAGAAACTAAATAAAAAATAGAGGGAAAATTATTAATTCCCTCTACAAAATTTTTTATTTATTATACCTTATAACAATCGCAGGAAAGGTTAGGACAGATCAAAAGCTTAAAACTCAGAAAACGTAAGATTTTTCCTTCTTCCTTCTTTCTTCTTCCTTCTTTCTTCTGCTATATCTAAAATTTTCCAACCCTCTATTAAATCTAAAACCAAAAACCAATAGAGGGAAAAGAGTATTAGTAAGCGAGACCCATACTGCGAGTAGTTTCAGCACCCAGATAAACCCGGACACTCAAAAAGTCAGTAGGGCAAGCAGTCTCACAACGCTTACAACCAATGCAATCTTCAGTACGAGGAGATGAAGCAATTTGGCCTGCCTTACAACCATCCCAAGGTACCATTTCTAGAACGTCTAATGGACAAGCACGAACACACTGGGTGCAACCGATGCAAGTATCATAAATTTTTACTGAATGAGACATAAATTAAATTCTCCCAACAAGTTTATTCTGCCGTATCTACTCAAAGGCATATAGAACAGCAAGTTATTAGATATGAATGCTTTGATTTAGTTTACCCTACTGCTTCTCACCATTGATAAACATTGTTGAAAAACTTAAAATTTCTCAACGATCGCCTGGAGTTTTGAATTGGAAAAATCTTTTTATTATATCAAATATAGTTAAACAGTTATAGATTGGTTATATAGATTGGTTAAGTCAGGAGGAGTCAGGTGGACCGAGTCATATGGGGAGAGAATCACAGAGAATCACTTTGATGAGCGTAGTTATGATGATTGGAGATTTTTTTATGCCCAATCAAATGGATTTGATATTACTATTTAACAGCCTTTAGCTACAACTAAAATTAATGGCTAATAATTAGCTTCATTAAATTGCCATAAAATTTTTTCTGACTAATGACTCTTTTCTATTGACTCCTGACTCCTGAAATTGCCATAAAATTATTTTGACTCCTGACTCCTGACTCCTGACTTCAGCTATAGTCCTAACTTTTCTAATACTGGACGAGTTGAGACTACATGACGATCCAAACCCAATTCTGTTGGAGAAACGCCCAAAGCTAAAGCTATTAGTTGAGGTAAATGCAACACTGGTAAACCTAAATTACGTCCAATAACTTTTTCTACCTCTGGTTGACGAGAATCTAAATTTAAGTGACACAAAGGGCAAGGTGTTACCATACAGTCAGCACCTTTGTCAATAGCTTCGCTCACATGATTTCCAGCCATTTGAAAAGCCTGATTAGTGGCATAACTAGAAAGAGGCCAACCACAACATTGAGTCCGGCCTCGGTAATAAATTGGAGTCGCCCCAATAGCCCGAAATACATTTTCCATAGATTCTGGTTGATAGGGGTCATCTAACGGCAAATTAGTTTGACCTCTAAGTAGATAGCAACCATAGAACGCAGCACATTTAAGGCCAGATAGTTTACGGGTAACGCGATTTTGAATTTCTTCTAGACCATAATCTGCAACCAGGGCATGAAGTAAATGTTTGACCTCTGTGCTGCCTTGATAGGGAGAACAAGTCTGTTTTTGTAAGAGGCCATTAATTTGATCTACATAGTCAGGATTGACTTGTTGAGATTCCTTGAGACGTTCATCGACATGACCAATTACCCCTTGACAAGTACTACAGTGGGTTAGTAAGGCTAAATTTAACTCTTCGGCCAAAGCTATGTTACGGGCATTAACAGTATCTTCTAGTAGTTGAGAATCCTCCTTAAAAGTACCAGAGCCACAACAGGCAGCTTTTTTCAATTCTATTAGCTCTATTCCCAGAGCTTGAGTAAGAACTTGAGTCGATTGGTAAAGCTCCCGGCAAGCTCCTTGAGCAACACAGCCAGGGAAGTAAGCATATTTCAGTGTTTGAACAGGCATAACATTAACTAATTATATAAAGAAGATAAGTATCATAGACATAACTTATTAGTATATATAATTTCTTTGTTACTTATTTATAATTAAAAGCTTATTCTGATACAAAATTTAACCACAAAATAAAAAAAGGCATTTAGAAAACTCATTTGCCTGTGTGCCGTAATAGAGGGGTCTCAGTTTTCAGATAAGATTGTATACGCGACATCCAAACTAAAAAGGAGAAAATTTTATGAGCCAAGAAGACATTTTTGACAAAGTACAGACAATTGTGTCCAGCCAGCTAGAAAAACCAAAAGAAGAAATCAAACCAGAATCTAATTTTGCCAATGATTTAGGAGCTGATTCTCTAGATACCGTAGAGTTAGTTATGGCATTGGAAGAAGAATTTGAAATCGAGATTCCAGATGAAGTAGCAGAAAAAATTTCTACCGTTCAAGCTGCTGTGGACCATATTGAACAGGAACTAACAGCCAAAGCATAACATCCCGATCAAAAACCCAAAGTTTCTGCCTTCTGGGTATGGAACTTCTGAAAACGAAAATTATGACAAATTCTGAGTTGAAACGGGTAGTTGTCACAGGAATGGGTGCTTTAACACCTATTGGCAACACCCTATCTGACTATTGGAACGGGTTATTAAGCGGTAAAAACGGTATAGGCCCAATAACCAGATTCGATGCTTCAAAACACAAATGTCGTATTGCTGGAGAGGTAAAAGGATTTGACCCTCACGACTATGTTGGTCCTAAAGATGCGAAACGAATGGACCGGTTTTCCCAGTTTGCAGTTGCAGCGAGCAAACAGGCTGTAACTGATGCCAAATTTGAAATCAATGACCTAAACGCAGAACAGGTGGGGGTAATAATTGGCACTGGGGTAGGTGGCCTAAAAGTATTAGAAGATCAACAAGAGATATATCTGACTCGTGGTCCTTCTAAGTGTAGCCCCTTTATGATTCCAATGATGATTGCTAATATGGCCGCAGGTCTAACGGCAATTCACACTGGAGCCAAAGGACCTAACTCTTGTTGTGTGACTGCTTGTGCTTCAGGGTCCAATGCTGTAGGAGATGCTTTCCGTCTGATCCAAAGGGGATTTGCTCAAGCAATGATTTGTGGTGGGGCGGAATCTGCAATTACCCCTTTAGGATTGGCAGGATTTGCTTCTGCTAAAGCCTTATCCAGGCGTAATGATGACCCAGCTCATGCAAGTCGTCCTTTTGACCGCGATCGCGATGGCTTTGTGATGGGTGAAGGTGCTGGAATTATCCTCCTAGAAGAATTGGAATGTGCCCTTAGTCGTGGGGCAAGGATATATGCAGAGGTAGTTGGTTATGGTATGACTTGTGATGCCTATCATATGACCGCTCCTGCTGCAGATGGAGAGGGGGCAAGTAGAGCTATGCAGTTGGCCATGAAAGATGCTGCTTTAACTCCAGAACAAATCAGTTACATAAATGCCCACGGTACCAGTACAGGAGCAAATGACCCAACAGAGACAAAAGCTATTAAAAAGGCATTAGGTGAAAGTGCTTATAAGGTAGCAATTAGTTCAACTAAGTCAATGACTGGTCATTTGTTAGCAGGGTCTGGGGGTATTGAAGCTATAGCAACAGTAATGGCGATCGCCCATGACAAAATTCCACCGACAATCAATTTAGATAATCCCGATCCAGAATGTGACCTAGATTATGTCCCTAATATAAGTCGTGCTCACAAAGTGGAAGCAGCTTTATCCAACTCATTTGGATTTGGAGGGCATAATGTAACTCTAGCATTTAAGAAATATGTCTAGAGGTTAGGACTAGAAATTATTTAGGGGGCTTGCACCCCCTTTTTTACTAGCTATTAGCTATTAGCTGTCAGCTATCAGCCTAAAAAGGTAGTGCATAGATAATGGTATCTGTTTGCGGAGATTCCGGAACGGAAACGCTTTTTAACAAGCTATCAGCGCTTCCCTGCGGGATGCTACGCAAACAGCTAAAATCTGCGTTTTCGGCATCCCCCACGCTTATTTGAAAAATAGAGTTGTTGGGAAATAAGAATTGAACAATGCTCAAAAGCTTATATAGTAAGCTTTTCAGGAGTTTAGGCATAAAAACGCTATAAACTTTGACTAATAAGAGTTTTAGCCATTTTTTTTGCTTAATTCCCAACAACTCTATTATATAAGGATTGTAGCTATTGGCGACTAATATCATGTCTGTTGGTATCGTTTGTGTAAAAGTTAGCGTGGATATCTACAAGAAATTTAAGTTTTTTTCTTGCCTGTTGCCAGATGAGCTGTTGCCTGTTGCCTATTTACTATACAAGACCGATGCTACCGGACATGAGATAAAAGATGTTGGAATTGTTGCTCTGTCTAGGTTGGAGCGATTTTTTCCTCTATTTGTGGATATCTACAAGAAATTTAAGTTTTTTTCTTGCCTGTTGCCAGATGAGCTGTTGCCTGTTGCCTATTTACTATACAAGACCGATGCTACCGGACATGAGATAAAAGATGTTGGAATTGTTGCTCTGTCTAGGTTGGAGCGATTTTTTCCTCTATTTAGGGACAACTCTAGTAGATGAATAGCCTGATGGAAAGCGATCGCATTTCCCCACTTTGCTATCTGCTAAATATTGATGCTTTGAGGAATTTGGGAAGGGAGGAAAAACTCGTAAGGCATTAAACGGTCAGCATTGCGATTTCGATCCTTAATTTTGGTCTCAGCCGCTTTTAAATTGTCCTGGAATTTCTTCAAAGCCGCTTGCAATTCTTGATTATTTGGAAATGCTGATGGGGAATATTTACCTAGTTGGGTGTAATAGACAGAGCCAAGTAAATAAAGCGTATTAATCTGGTTTTGAGCTTGACTGAGTGAAGGCAAACCTTTGATGAAACTCTCAGGATCTTGGGGATTTATTGGGGCTGGAAGATAGCGAGCCAAAGGAAATGCTGGCGTGTACATCATTTCTTGTTGAGAAAAGTTCACCGCTGCATGTTGAGCACTCGCTGTAAAAATCACTGTCGAGATTGTTTTGACTAAACAATTTATGGTGTTAAATTTGCCTTGTCCATCATCACCAAAGTTTTGCAACCGTCCCCCTTGCAAAGAAACTAATGTTGAGCCCCAAGTTTGTAAATCGGTATCACTCTCAACTGCTGAGTCGTTTCTGTAGCAGATGTTGAAATAATCCCGTACCCAAATTTCAATGGCATTCCAAATTAGTAACCCGTCATCTCGGTAGGGATAGGTTGGTAACTTGTCAGGATCGGCTACACCCCGATTTTATAAAGTTTGGGGAAATGAAATTTCATTAAAGTTAAACAAATAACTTTGTGCAGCTTTAGCTGCCATAGCTTGATCGCCACCGACGCTGCTGGCTAATATAGAGTCTACTGTACCACCAGGCGCAACTAATATTGCATGAGCGCCATAATTGATCAGCACAGTCCCCTCGAAATGAGGTACCAAAAGTTTTCTTAAACAATGATCTTCGGGTAAGTGATTAGTAGGGACAATAAAAGGCTCCACCACTAAATGAGTGCGTCCTAAATGGCTGATGAGTTCATGATAGTTAGAATCAGTCATTTGGACTATGTTTTTAGCAGTCATCCAAGATTCCCCATCTAGGGGCGTAAACAAAATCCATTCAGTGCTAATAGCTGTTCGTTGATAACTAATGGCAACAGGAAATAAAGACCTAGACCAACTATCAGCAGGTGGAACGGCAAATAGTGCTACTGGAGTAGCAATATACTTTTGCTGTTCTAATTCTCGGCTAACTTGATCAGCCATTGCAGTGTTGGAAATGTGCCTTTAGGTAGCTTTATTACAGGAAAACCTACAATTTTCTCTATAATTTTGTATCTTGGTACATTTGTCATCGCCAGAGGATTGAGATAGCTGTAATTATATTTATATTCAGCTGGGCTGTCACGCTCTAGGATGTACAACGCTACTAAAAAAGCCGCCAATTTGACTAGACTCGTGGCGGTGTTTTGTTCGCTATTTTTAGATAAAGAATTTGCTAGTTGGATTTCAGACATCTTTTGCTCTTTCCGTTAGAAAATACTAAGCTTATTTTAGTATAATTTGTATCTTGATTTTAAGGAGAAGGGAACTTAAACAACATCTTCTAATGGGTGGAACTTAGACAAAACAGAGTCATAAAATATTCTCAAATATAGACATGCAGGGTTTTTTACCTCAAAAAGGCATGAATTATTAACAGCAAGCGGGTTTTCCGGCGGAATGCGGAGCTAACAGGCATTTTTTATACCATAAAATGTCTAAGTAACACTAAAAACTTTTTAACACCCGATCAAATTTAACCAGAGTTGCAGCATTGAGTCATTGGTGACTCCCCATAAGTTGGACTATTTGAAGAAACTGCTGATTTTGAAGTTGCGTAGTATCAACTTAGAATCCCCTAGGCTTCAGCTAGGGGAGTAGTCAATCGAATAACTTTATTCCCTAACTTCACCAAAAGACTTTTTCAGCAAAAGCTACTTATTACTTTTAGTCACAACAATGCAAGTTTCCTGAACTTTAGCAAGCATATCGTGAAAAGCAGGAGTTTTTTGGCCATTTTTATCCACAATCTTCCTGAGAATATAGCTCCCTGCAGGAATCAAACCAAAAAAGATATTATTTCTGCGATACCAGGTCATACCATCGACACTATCTTCCGTTTGGATCATCTCAAAGCCAAGAATCCAGCGAGGAAATTGTATTCCATAAAATTGGGGAATCACATCTGCCCGTCTCAAAGTATTATCCTGAAAAAGTATCTTGATGAGCAATTTTTGGGACTTATTCTGCTGAAGAAGTCTTCGTCCAGCAACTGAAGGATGAAATGTCCATTGAAAGGGATCGTGAGTCCTCACTGACAAGGTTAGAGTCTCAGGATTCCATGAAGCAGAAGCATTCAGAGTCAGACAATCCTCTGGTAGATCGTTTCCATCCATAAAGTAGATACCCTGTAAGACTTCGGGTAAATCTGTACCTTTTCCTGTTGACATCCAAGTTTGGATATCATCAAAGCGACGTTCTTCTATAGTAGTGTTATCTTGATTCATCTAGGTATCTCCAAACATTAGATATTAATACTTTTAGGAATGCGGCTGGGAGATAAAACCTTATAGACTGTTTCATACCCTTAACCTCATAATAATAACTAAAGTCCACACCATAAGTTTAACTTCATAAGGGCCTTAAAATTTTTGACTTGATAACTTCCCTTGCCTAGAGATCCCTACAGTGAGATGATCTGTAATGTATATGGTCTGAGAACAATTCCAGAGCAGTATAACTGTAGTATGACAGTGGACAAATATCTGGTTTATTCGCTCCGGCATTCACACATTTCAATATATAGAAACAATAACTATGGTTGCTACAACTCAATCACTGGAAGAACTTTGTATTAACTCAATCCGCTTCTTAGCAATTGATGCAGTTCAAAAAGCTAATTCTGGCCATCCTGGACTACCCATGGGTGCTGCACCAATGGCCTTTGTCCTCTGGGATAAGTTCATGCGCTTTAACCCCAAAAATCCTAAATGGTTAAATCGCGATCGCTTCGTTCTCTCTGCTGGCCACGGCTGTATGTTACTTTACGCTCTCATGCACCTCACAGGTTTTGACAGCGTACCTATGGAAGAAATTAAACAATTCCGTCAGTGGGATTCTAAAACTCCTGGCCACCCAGAAAATCACATCACTGAAGGTATCGAGGTTACTACCGGGCCACTAGGACAAGGTATTGCTAACGCTGTAGGATTAGCTGCAGCAGAGGCCCATTTAGCTGCTACATTCAATAAGCCAGACTGTAACCTAATTGACCACTATACCTACGTCATCATGGGTGATGGTTGTAACATGGAAGGTATTTCTGGTGAAGCTGCTTCCTTAGCGGGACACTGGGGTTTAGGTAAGTTAATTGCTTTCTATGATGATAACCATATTTCCATTGACGGTCATACAGACATTTCCTTTACTGAAGATGTAAGTAAGCGTTTTGAAGCTTATGGTTGGCACGTTCAGCACGTTACTGATGGTAATACTGGTTTAGATGCGATCGCCGAAGCAATTGAAAAAGCGAAAGCGGTTACTGATAAACCTTCCATGATCAAAGTTACTACTCTTATTGGTTATGGTTCTCCTAATAAAGCTGATACTCACGATGTTCACGGTGCAGCACTCGGACCTGATGAAGTAGCAGCTACTAGGAAAAATCTTGGTTGGGAATATCCAGAATTTGAAGTGCCTGCGGATGCTCTGAGTCATTTCCGCCAAGCAGTTGACCGAGGAGCAAAATATCAGGAAGAATGGGATCAACTTTTCTCCGACTATAAATCCAAATATCCTGAAGATGCAGCTACTTTGGAACGGATGGTAAGTGGTAAGTTACCTGAAGGTTGGGCAGATGCACTTCCTAAATATACTCCTGAAAGCAAGAAGGATGCAACTCGTAACCAGTCTGGTGCAACACTAAATGCTATAGCTGGAGTTTTACCAGAGTTAATTGGTGGTTCTGCTGACTTAGCTCCTTCTAACAAGACTCTACTCAAAGGTTTAGGAGACTTCCAAAAAGGTCAATATCAAAACCGAAATATGCGTTTTGGTGTTCGGGAACATGGTATGGGAGCAATTTGTAATGGTATTGCTCTCCATGGTTCTGGGTTAATTCCTTATGGTGCAACCTTCTTGGTGTTCACTGACTATATGCGGAACTCCATCCGTTTGTCTGCTTTAGCTGAAGCTGGTGTTATTTGGGTAATGACTCACGACTCTATCGCTTTAGGTGAAGACGGACCGACTCACCAACCAGTTGAGCATATTGCATCTTTACGTTTGATTCCACAATTACTTGTGATGCGTCCTGCGGATGGTAATGAAACTTCTGGTGCATACAAGGTTGCAGTGGAAAAGGCTAAATCTTCTCATCCTCAACCTACTCTGTTAGCATTATCTCGTCAAGGTTTACCTAATTTAGCTGGTAGTTCCATTGATGGGGTTGCTAAAGGTGCTTATATTATTAGTGATGGCGAAGGTACTCCAGATATTATCTTAATTGGTACTGGTGGAGAAACTTACCAATGTGTTGACGCTGCAGAAAAACTCCGTGAGGAAGGTAAGAAAGTACGGGTGGTTTCTATGCCATGTTGGGAATTATTTGAAGAGCAAGATGCAGCTTATAAAGAGTCTGTGTTCCCTGCTGCTGTGAAGAAGCGTTTTGCAGTGGAAGCTGGTGTTAGTTTTGGTTGGCATCGTTATGTGACTGATGAAGGTGCAACTTTGAGTGTTGATACTTTTGGTGCTTCTGCTCCTGGTGGTGTTGTGCTGGAGAAGTTTGGTTTCACTGTTGATAACATTGTTGCTAAAGCTAAGGAAGTATTGGGTTAGTTTTCATAGCGATCGGCATTTAGCATTCAGCAGTCAGCAGTCATCTAGAGTTAAAACTTTACAGATAATAAGCTTTAAAGTTTTATAGTTGTCTTAATTGTAGTGTGTAGTGCTATATCTGCCTATTAGCTATCTCAAAATTTCAACTATCATTAAAGAGGTTCTCTAGAAATAGGGAACCTTTTAAATTTTCATAGCAATTCCCTTCAGTATTTTTCAGGATTTATATCATGTCCGCTGGGGCGCGTTTGTGTAAACCCAAAGGTGAATATCTACAGGAAATTTAAGTTTTTTTCTTGCTCTTAAGTATTCCTGACTGTTCCCTGTTCCCAGCTCCGGTGTTCCCTACCCTTGCTATACAATACCGATGCTACCGGACATGATATTATTCTTGTTTTTATTAATAAAAAATAAGTTGGTTTTCCGTGATTTTACTATTGCTGAGGAAATATTTAGACAGTTTTTCTTATACTAAGAAAAAATCTTTACTTAATAACAAGAAAAAATAGTTATGGATGAAGCTGTAAGAAAGATAGCAGGTGTAGGATTACCCGGTGTTATACTTTTAATTGCAATGGCAACGACGGGGTTCACTGGTGCTGCAGCAATTACAGCAGCATTAGCAATGTTAGGACCCGGAGGAATGATTGGTGGTATCGTATTCTTGGGAGTAATAGGACTCGCATCAGATGCACTGACAAAGTATGGGTTAGAAGCTTTGTTGAAAGGAGTTTATCTACAGAGAAAATCAGATGGTGAACCTTTATCAAATCTATGTAGATAAATTGATAGATTACCAATTTCATTAGAACTTAAACTAATACTAAAAAATGCTATTGGGTACTAATAGTTAAAACTAAAGCATAAGTCGATTTGGTTTTTATTGACTTGATTATCAATTATAATTAAAGAGGTGTTGAAAAAGAAGTCTATCGTTTCCGGATACTTAAAGTAACTGAAAAGATTCCTAAAGCTAATAATCAACCAATTCGACTTCAAAGATGGGCGGATAAATTATGGCGAGAAGAACTATTTTGTCCTGTTTATCCTACTAAACGTTTTGGTTATCCAGCTTTTCTAATTCCTGATGGAAATAGTCCAGAAGTAGGAAAGATATTAGAAATAACAGATGTACCTGATAAGACTTATTTTATCGAAGTGGCTAAAGAAACTTTGGATGTAAAAATTGAAGATGCTATTGGTAAAGAAAGAGAACTTGTTTGTAGGATATTATAAAGACCTTTTACAGATAAATTTAAGAGTCTTGATGATAAGTTTTGGCGTTCAAATTGGACATTGTTTTTTAATCAAATTCCGGGAAATGAAGGTGTAAATAAAGATCTTGTTAATGCTTACCGTGGTTTCAAATTTGGTGTTGTTTATTTAGAAGGTGATGGGTTTTACTTTGCTGCGGATATAAGAACTAAATATGTTGGTAAAAAATCTTTCGCAGATTATACAGATAATGAAAAAAATGAGATTCTCCAACAACATACAGATTTAACACTTAATGATGAAAAAAGAGCTTTTTTCCTTCGTGATAATGGAACAAAAAAAATTCCTTGTCGTTATGTAGGTACTACAGGAAAAACGATAAATCAATATACTGTTAAAGACTTGGGTAAGACTGTTTATGAATATTATTGTCAAAAGTATTCACAACTTAAAATATCTCCTCACGAGGAGGCAGTTTTTGTAAAAGATCGTTTGGATAAAGATAGATTTATAGCTGTTCCTATTTCACGTCTTTTTCCAATTTTTACAACGGAGTATGAAGGATTACGAAAATGGCCTATTTGTCCTCAAGTTAGTCCTGATAAACGAGTTCGTATAATTTCAAGTTTTATCGATGAATTATCTGGTGTGGAGTATGAAAATCAACCAGTTGAAATTAAACAAAAATATTTAAAAAGAGAGAGAACGGTCTTTATCCCTCCAAATTTAGAGTACGGTGGTGGTGAACTTCATAAACCTTTCTTGAGTTCAAATATTCCTCAAAAAACAAGTAAAGATTTTGACGATAAAGTAACAAAATGGGCTTCAAGTAAATTATCAGCTCTATACAGAAATAAGTCTTACTCTAAATTTCCTTTTCCTGACACTATCTTGTTATATCCTGACACATTAAAACGAGGCGATCGCGAATTTTTTTTGAAGGACTTAAAAAAGGAAATTAAACAACAAACAGAATTAGATTGTTCCATGGTCTTGCAAAGGTCTTATTCTACTGGAAAAAAAGAGCGGTCAGGAAGCTCATTGCTGCATAAATTAAAAGAAATAAAATCTGAAATTAAAAACAATGCTTTAATAATTGTTGTTTTATGGAATGATCTACTAGAGAGCGTCTATAGGGAAATTAAAGATACTGTAAAACCACATTTTTCTCAATGTGTAAAAGAGAAATAAGAGAATAACCCATCAGACTTTAACCACCGATATAAATTGTGGAACAATTGTTTTTTATTGGCATCATTTAGATGATGCAGAGTGATATAGTTTCAGCAGTTGTAAACCAGAATTAAAAAGTTATAGTAGGAGATGATAACTCAAGCTTCCGTGGAAAATAATACAGTTCTTAAAAGAATATCATAAATGATTGACCAAACAATGGAAAATGATAGTCTTGATCAGGAATTAGATCGAGATGAACTTATTCAGACTTTCTCGAAATTATTAGATAGAGTGTCACCTCAAATTTTCCTATTTCTCAATGATGAACAACTAAAAAAAAAGGGTTGAGAGAGTTATGTCAACAGAGTTATTATCGACAATACTTGATGATTTTACCTCAGAAGAAAAAGAAATTTTTAATGCTGCAGTAGAAGGGAGATATTAAGGTAAGTGATATACTAAATATTAGTATGGTTTCAGCAGTTGTAAACCAGAATTAAAAAATTATAGGAGGAGATGATGATTCAAGCTTCCGTGTTTAATGAGTTTTGTTAAGAAATTACAATTTTATTGTTAAACAATTTATCAATTATCGAAAAAACATCAGAAATTAATATAGACTTGAGACGAAAAGGAAGAACAATATCAAATTTCGATCTATTCATCGCAGCAATGGCAATAATTTATAATTTAACTCTGGCTTCTATGATTTTGATATTTTGAGAGTTCAGGGGATAAATGCAGAGAATTACTTACAGGCTAAATAGAGCGATCGCAGTTACTTAATATTTTTTAATAATTCCTCATGCTTGTATAATTATACTTATTTTTATTGATTGCTTGAGATTTTGAGTTAGGGGAAATTAATGATATCTTAAAAAGATAATGGAATAATAGTTATTAGTATTAAGTGAAATGATCGTGTATATATTAATTCTATCCCAGTATCAAGTTCGTCTTTCAGTCATTTAATAGCCTTGACAAAATTTATAAAATAGTCCAGGGATAAAAATCTCACTTGCATAAACATCATTATTATATTAAGTATATTTTTTGGTATAGTAATTAACCAGAATTAACTCACATCGCCAAGAATAGTTGAATTAAAGCATCCGTGTAATTTATTGAGAAAATGTTAAATATTAAAAATCATCTTTGAAGTAAAATTACTAAAAATTAAGAATTGTAAAAAATGGGAGTTATGCAGTAATGAAAATTCTTGTATTAAGCTGGGAGTTTCCACCAAGAATTATTGGAGGCATAGCACGTCATGTTGCAGAATTATATCCAGAAATGGTGAAATTAGGACATGAAGTGCATTTAATCACAGTCAAGTCTGGCGAAGCGCCAATGTATGAAATTGTAGAAGGGATAGAAGTACATAGAGTGCCAGTCGGACCAAGTCAAAACTTCTTTCATTGGATAGCAAATATGAATGAAGCTATGGGTCGTCATGGAGGGAAACTAATAAAAGAAGAGAAAAATTTTGATATAATTCATGCCCATGATTGGTTAGTCACCGATGCAGCGATCGCTCTTAAACATATCTTTAAACTACCATTAATAGCTACAATTCATGCCACAGAAAATGGTCGTCACAATGGTATTCATAATCATAGCCAACAGTACATAAATGAGAAGGAAAAAGAGCTAGTTTATAATGCTTGGCGAGTCATTGTTTGTTCTAAATATATGAAGCTAGAAGTAGCAAGAACTTTAGACAGTCCTTGTGATAAAATAGATATAATTTATAATGGTATTTGTGCTGAAAAAAAACCAAGTAGAGATGAGTTTAATGCAGTAAATTTCCGCAGGCATTTTGCAGAAGATCGAGAAAAAATTGTCTACTATTTAGGTAGAATGACCCCAGAAAAAGGTATTTCTGTGTTAATTCATGCAGCGCCGAGAGTAATTGCAGAAATGGGAGACCGGGTAAAATTTATTATGATCGGTGGTGGAAAAACTGACTTTTGGAAAAAAGAAATATGGCATTTGGGAGTTTCTGAAAGATTTAATTTTACCGGGTTTATGTCTGAAGAAAATTTAGATAAGTTTCAAGCGGTCGCTGACTGTGCAGTATTTCCCAGTCTGTACGAACCTTTTGGTATTGTTGCCCTAGAAAGTTTTGCCGCGCGAGTGCCTGTGGTAGTTTCGGATACGGGTGGTTTACCAGAAGTGGTGGAACATGGTAGAACAGGTATTGTCACGAAAGTTGGTAATTCTATTTCTTTAGCACAAGGCATTGTAGAGGTGTTGAGAGACTCTGATTATATGCAAAAATTGGTTAGTAATGCTTATCAGGAATTAGAATATAAATTCTGTTGGGGTAGGATAGCGAAACAAACAGATATGGTTTATCAGAGAGTGGCAGCAGAAAGGTTACAGGTAGTTTGGTAATTCAAACAACGGGAGTATAGCGCTACGCGCAAGTCAGAAGTAATTCCTAACTAACTTTGAGCATTTATAAATGTTCACATCCTATTTGCGTAGTGCTATATAGCGCTGTGCGCAGGCAACAGGCAACAGCTCCGGAAGGGGGAATAAAAAACCTATAATATAAGACTTTTAGCTATTGGACACTTCTTGTAATTTGTAAATATGCCAGCGCACATTGCTATATCTTTGGACGCGGTATGTACTTTTGGTATCGTTTGTGTAAACCCAAGGGTGAATATCTACAGGAAATTTAGGTTTTTTTCTTGCTCAATAACCTTCTTTCCTCTTCCTTCTTCCTTCTTCCTTACCTTCGCGCTTACAATACCGATGCTACCGGAGATGATATAAAATGGGTTATATAGAACCCATTTGAGTTCTATATAATTATGGTAGTCAAGTCTTTTCGCCCATCAATTTTGAGGAAAAATCATCTGAAGGAGTGTTGAATTTTTTGTATTATTTCTCCCCACATCTTCCCTCTTCCCTCTTCCCTTCCCCTCCTGGGAGGGGTTATATCAAATCCGTTTAATTGGACATAAAAAAAATCTTCAATCGCCATAACTACGTTTATCTTTGTAATTCTTTCTCCTCCTGAGGAGGTCCTCCTGACTTCCCCTCCCTTCCTGGGAGGGGTTAGGGGTGGGTTGACTCCTCCTAACTTAACCATTCTATGGCTGTTTAACCGGATTTGATATTAGGGGTGGGTTGTCTCCTGTCTCCAGTATAGCTGTCTCCTGACTCAAGGCTAAAAAAACGCGCATATTTATGAAGATACGATCGGGGGTTCTATATGTTTGCGGTTGCTTGACGTAAAAATGTGGCGTTGCTGAGTGGTAATGATTTTGAGATTAACTTTGGGCACAAAACATCAGTTTTTCAATTTTATAGCGCTGCGCGCTGGCATATTTACAAATTGCAGGAGGTGTCCAATAGCTAAAAGTCTTATATTATCGGCAATTTATTCCCCCTATTGCCTGTTGCCTGTTCCCTGTTCCCTGCGCGCAGCGCTATACCTTCAGCTAATAGACATCTCCAAGAATAAAAAATCAATATCTATATCCCAAAGAAATTATCAATTCTTTCCCCTCCACGGTCGGGCCCCGCGGGTGGGTTCCCTACTGCCTAAAGCAAAGCTGCCTACTGCCTATGGGTGGAGTAGATGTCTAATTATCATTACATTTAATCAACGCCAAAGATGTAATAGTGGCGATCGCGTGTTCGGCCACCAAGTCTATTTCTTCAGCAGTATTAAACCGCCCAATGCCAAAACGCACGGAAGCATAAGCTAATTTTTCTGAACGCCCCAAAGCTGCCAAAACATGGGAAGGCGCTATTTTTGCAGAAGTACAAGCAGAACCGGAAGACACTGCCACCACAGGTTGTAACCCCAATAACAATGCTTGTCCATCCACACCCTCAACGCTAATATTCAAATTTCCTGGCAAACGCTGAGTCGGATGTCCGTTGAGAAAAATATTTTCCACTGTTTGCAGCTTTTCCCACAACCGTTGTCGCAAAGTAGTTAACCGTTTTGCCTCTGACTCCATTTCTGTTACTGCCACTTCTACAGCTTTACCAAAACCGACTATTTGGGGAGTATACAAAGTGCCAGAGCGCATTCCTCTTTCGTGACCGCCCCCATGTATTTGAGGTGCTAATTTTACCCTGGGATGACGACGACGCACATAGAGAGCGCCAACACCTTTTGGACCGTAAATTTTGTGGGCAGTTAATGATAGTAAATCAATATTCATTGTCTGCACATCTAGAGGAATTTTCCCAATAGCTTGTGCAGCGTCAGTATGGAAAATTACTGAATTTTCTTTACATATTTCTCCTATTTTTGCCAAGGGTTGTAAGACACCAATTTCATTATTTGCTGCCATGACAGAGACTAATATTGTATCGGGACGTATGGCAGTTCTTAGGGAAGTTAAATCAATAATTCCATCTGTATTTACAGGTAAATAAGTAACTTCAAATCCCAAGTTTTGTAAATATGTACAGGGGTCGAGAACGGCATTATGTTCCGTGGCAATAGTAATAATATGTTTACCTTTATTGAAGTAAGCTTCAGCGACTCCTTTTATTGCTAAATTATTTGCCTCTGTCGCTCCACTGGTAAACACAATTTCTTCGGGGGTGGCGTTAATAGCTGAAGCTAAAATTTCTCTAGCTTTTTTAACTGCTGCCTCTGCTTCCCAACCATATTGATGAGTGATACTGGCAGGGTTGCCAAAATGTTCGGTGAAATAGGGCAACATTGTTTTTAATACTCGTTCATCAAGAGGAGTAGTAGCATTGCAGTCGAGATATATAGGACGTTTTAACATAATAATTAGGGTTTGTGTATGGAAAGTCTTTTAGTAGGGGTAGGAGACAGGAGACAGGAGACAGGAGACAGGAGAAATGGGAATGAGCGAGGAGATAGGAGTAAGAATTGTCCCAAGATTGTTCTGTGTAGGGGGAAATAATTTATACAGCGCTTCCCGTTGCCCGCGAGGTACACCCCGAAGATGGCTAGATTGCCTCACTACAATATTTTCATCATTTACCCTGTATCTCATTTGCCCAAAATATGCTTTCATTAATGGATAATGGATAATTGATAATTACCTCTGGTTAAAACCGTTCTTGATTGAATATAACGAATATTTTCTTTTTTTTTTCCTTAAAAGGGGAGGCTTCAAGGCGCGAATTATTTAATTATTAATAATTAATTATTCGGTAATTATTGATTTGATTTTTTATTATTGTAAATGTTTAATTGATAACTTGACCTAATTTTTTTAAGATACTGAGTACATGATAAAGTTCATTATTTTGGGGATTAGAAATTGTGAATTTTTTAGATAAAGCATATTGAGGTGAATTTTGTTTAACTAATTTGATAAATTGAAAATCATCTCCGTTAGTTACTAATCCAAAAATTGGTTGTTCTGGATGAGGATTAGCAATCATATAAGTAAGGGCTTGAGGGATACCATTAATTATAGATAATCCAGCATTTTTTGACTCAATTACTAATAACCATAGATGATATTTGAAGACTATTATATCAATCCTACCTTTGATAACTTCATCCTGTGTTTCTACAGAAACATCAATAGAATTTTCATCTACAATATCAAAAGGAAGCTGATAAAAATTTGCCCAAGCAAGTAGGGGAGCAATTACTGTCATTTTTACCAAATTTTCTGAAATTTCCCGATGTTTAATAGCATTCAAATAATTTGCTTTTGCTCGGTCTAATACTTGTTTTTCGATATCGGTTATTTCGGGTAAATTATCAAACCATTCTCTAAAGAATTGAATATCATCTGTTTGGTTGAGACTAAATTTATGCTCAACATCAATCATATTTAGTTTATTTGCTTGAATAATTGCAGTCATGTTTTTCCTTGGTCAGTCCGTAGGTGCGTTAGCGCTAGCGTAACGCACCAAAACTAGCGTTACGCACTGGGTAAATCCTGTTCGTATTATATCATGTTCCGTTAAATACTTAACCAAATCTCTTTTGCTCAGGACTTACGCACGGACACTAAATAGAGTGAGGACGCCATTCGGAGGTTTGCGTTATATCAAATCCGGTAGCATCGGTGTAATTAGATAGTTAATCTAGGAGGACCGAGTCAGGAGGACCGAGTCAGGAGGGAAGAGAATGCGCGAAACATTTGCTCTTGGATGAAGATGAAAATTTTTTTTATACCGAACCCGAGCGGATTTGATATTAGCAAATGGCATTCGCCCCTACATATAGCGTTTTAAAGGTTAATTTGCGTAAGTCCTGTTGATATAGAATCTGGTTATACAGTATATGTTTATAATTCTATACCACACTTCAATATTAAATCGGACTACCTCCCCATCTCCCCATCTCCCCATCTCCCCATCTGTGCCAACTATATAATAAGTATTCAACCGGATTTGATATGATATCCTCACCCTTCCCACACTTCCCACACTCCCCATAATAGCGCGATCGCTCATTTTTAGCTTACCACATTATCTTCTTTCGTTGAGCATGGCGTTGCTTAAATGTAATGATAATTAGACATCTACTCCACCCATAGGCACTTTGCTGTAGGCAGTAGGGAACCCACCCGCGGGGCCCGACCGTGGAGGGGAAAGAATTGATAATTTCTTTGGGATATAGATATTGATTTTTTATTCTTGGAGATGTCTATTAGCTGAAGGTATAGCGCTGCGCGCAGGGAACAGGGAACAGGCAACAGGCAATAGGGGGAATAATATCATGTTCCCCCGGAGGGGGAGCTACGCTAACGGTTGAATACTTATAAATGACTGTTGTGAGTCCTCAGGAGTCAACCCACCCGCGCGCCCCTCCCAGGAGGGGAACTCAGAACTCAGGAGGAAATATTGGAGAAAAAGAACAAATATTGGTATTGGGGGTATTGATAATTTAAGTATTTGTTTGGTACTGTCGATACCCGGAGTCCTTAAATTTTATTATAACTGACCCGTCCGAACATGATATAAATTGCCGATAATATAAGACTTTTAGCTATTGGACACCTCCTGCAATTTGTAAATATGCCAGCGCGCAGCGCTATAAAATTGAAAAACTGATGTTTTGCGCCCAAAGTTAATCTAAAAAACATTATTACTCAGCAACACCTTGAGCATAGCTCTTCTTTCCTCCTGAATTCAGAATTCTGACTCCTGACAACTGATAACTGAATTCACCCTTCTCCTTGACAAACAAAACCTGCCCAATAATAAGGATGATTAAACGGTTTTTCGCCCCCTATTGATTTTTTAGCTTCGCTGACTAAATCCAAAACTTCCTGACAGTTATCAGCTATTTTCTCCTGTTCCTCATACTCTCTGCTCCCTTCTTCAAACTCTTCTAATACTGCCTCTGCATTCTCCAAACTTTCCTCCGCTTTTGCCAAAGTTAACTCCTTCAACTCCATCTGTGCTTGCCATAACGCATCCGCACTAGAAATACCTGCGGCGCGGTTGCGGTGGTAAAAATATGATAAAATTGTCGTTGCTAAATCGTTGACTGCCCACAAACTACTAATAACATTCGACGCACCTGCTGATAAAAAGGCGGCGCTGAGGGTAAAAATATCGTCCGTTAATTCTGAATTTCCTAATGCTGTTTCACAACAGGAGAGAAATAAGTCTCCTAACTGCGGGAAACGAATGCTGGCATTCAGCAACTCCCCTAATGTTAAGTCTGTGTCTCCTAGCAATAACTTTGATTCTAATGGTTCGGTCAAATTAGATTTGGCGTGGTGACTGGAGAGTAAACCATTAACTTTCTCTCTGGTCAACAACTGTTTATACTTAGCTTTGGTTGCCTCTTTGCTACCTTTGAGATGGTGTTCGGGGGCGACTCCATAAATTTGTGCTACTAACTCGCATTCTTTGGGAGTGTATGGTAGATCGTCCCTGGTATTTTCGACGATACCGTAACGTGGTAGGTCTGACTCTGAATATGGCGCTTGTTGCCGACAAAATGTTAATACCTGGGTGCTGGGTGCTATTCTCACCCGAAATTTATCCCCTAAATATTCTCCGTTGTCTAGGGGTAACGCTGGTAAAGGAATTTGATGCAGAAACATAAAGGGTACCAGAATAATTTCTTTGATGTCCGTGAGTTTTTCTATCAGTTGGTTTATTTGCAGTCTGTCTGCTATTTCTTTTAACATTCCCTCCATTTTGTCTTGCCATTGTTTGTATAAATGGTGTTTCTGTTGTTTCCGGGATGCGTTAAAGTCGGAAAGACTAATTTTCTCTTCCCTGCCATCCTTGAGTTTAACTACTACATTAGATGGTTTGGGGTTAATTGACTCAATGGCATCAATATCGTACTTGGCTAAATTTGCTGCTGCTTGATATGCTGCTTTATCATTTATTTGGGAGTAAGGTTTTAACCAATTATCCCGTAACCACAGTTGGAATTTTTCGTAACCTTGCTCTTGACAACGGTGCAATTTTACCCCTGCTTGAGTAAGCATAAAAATATAAGTATCATTTTTGGTGCTGTAGAAACTCAGCAGAGCAGCATCCTCTCCCTGTTGCCCGTTGCCTGTTGCCTGTTGCCTAATTTCCAACAACTCCTTCATTCCCCCTACACTAACACTCGGTGCTTGAATACCTTCCGCTAATACCCGGTCTAACCGACGCATCTTTTGCCAAGTTTCCCGTTTTTCCCTCATCAATTTTTGAATTTCCTCTGTAATATCATCCCACTCATCGCGGGTAAGGTGGCGACTCGCTCCAACTTTTTCCTTGTTATCCTCTGGCGTTTCTAACTGCCGACGTAAAATGTCAATTTCTCTTTGTTTTGCTTCCATTTGTTTTTCCAAGTCGCGGATATCTTCAGGCACTTCGCCATTTTTGTATAAATCTTTCGTGAGAATTAAGTCCAGCAAGCGACGACAGCGGAATCTTTCTACAGTTTCTAAAGCTTTGTCATATTGTTCGGCGTTAACTGAAGCTTGAATCATATTTTCATAGACATATATATTCTTACGCAAAATTTCTTGTCTGGCAATTTCGTCGGGTATCCAATCTCGACTTTGCTCAATGGCGGTAATAGCTGTTTGATAGTTATCGATGGCGAGTTGATAGTTTTTTTGTTTTGAGGCTAAGTTAGCTAATTGACGGGCGGTTTTTAAACAGTCTGCGGGTAAAGTTTCTGGTTTCCTAACTCTCAAAGCAGCTTGGAAGTAGGCAATGGCAGATTCTATGTTCTCGGCTGCGTTACCTTTGATTCTCTTTTTGTAGGCTAATCCTAGGTTGTATTGAGTCATAGCCCAATCTCGGGGGTAGTTAGATTCAGTTCTCACTCTCAAAGCAGCTTGATAGTAGGCAATGGCAGTTTCAATATTGTCGGCTGCCTTACCTTTAATTCTGTTTTTGTAGGCTGTTCCTAAGTAGTTTTTAGTCTCTGCCCAATTTTGGGGGTAGTTAGATTCGGTATATACTCTTAAAGCAAATTGGCAGTAGTTAATAGCAGATTCTTTGTTGTCGGCTGCCTTGCCTTTGATTCTATTTCTGTAGGCTGTTCCTAGGCAGTTTTGAGTGCTTGCCCAATCTCGGGGGTAGTTAGATTCAGTTCTCACTCTCAAAGCAGCTTGATAGTAGGCAATGGCAGTTTCAATATTGTCGGCTGCCTTGCCTTTAATTCTCTTTTTGTAGGCTGTTCCTAGGCAGTTTTGAGTGCTTGCCCAATCTCGGGGGTAGTTAGATTCAGTTCTCACTCTCAAAGCAGCTTGATAGTAGGCAATGGCAGTTTCAATATTGTCGGCTGTGTTACCTTTGATTCTACTAGAGTAGGCTATACCTAGGCAGTCTTGAGTCATAGCCCAATCTCGGGGGTAGTCAGATTCGGTATATACTCTCAAAGCAGCTTGGTAGTAGACAATGGCAGATTCTTTGTTGTCAGCTTTGTTACCTTTGATTCTAGTATAGTAGGCTATACCTAGGTTGCGTTGAGTCATTGCCCAATCTTGGGGATAGGCACAGAGGGTATATACTCTCAAAGCAGCTTGGTAGTAGGCAATGGCAGATTCTATGTTGTCGGCTGCGTTACCTTTGATTCTACTAGAGTAAGAGTAGGCCGATCCTAGGTTGCCTTGAATCATTGCCCAATCTTGGGGGTAGTTAGATTCGGTGAATACTCTCAAAGCAGCTTGGTAGTAGGGGCAATGGCGGATTCTATGTTGTCGGCTTTCTTACCTTTGATTCTACTATAGTAGGCTATACCTAGGTGGTTTTGAGTCTCTGCCCAATCTTCGGGGTAGTCAGATTCAGTTCTCACTCTCAAAGCAGCTTGGTAGTAGGCAATGGCAGTTTCAATATTGTCGGCTTTCTTACCTTTGATTCTACTATAGTAGGCTATACCTAGGTGGTTTTGAGTCTCTGCCCAATCTTCGGGGTAGTCAGATTCAGTTCTCACTCTCAAAGCAGCTTGGTAGTAGGCAATGGCAGTTTCAATATTGTCGGCTGTGTTACCTTTGATTCTACTATAGTAGGCTATACCTAGGTGGTTTTGAGTCTCTGCCCAATCTTCGGGGTAGTCAGATTCAGTTCTCACTCTCAAAGCAGCTTGGTAGTAGGCAATGGCAGATTCTATGTTCTCGGCTGTGTTACCTTTGATTCTCTGACGGTAGGCTGCTCCTAGGCTATTTTGAGTCTTTGCCCAATCTTTGGTGTTTTCTTCATGGTGACTGAGGGTGAATAAATATCCGGCGATCGCTATTTCTATTTGTGCTTTTCTGTTTCCCCTTGGAAACTGCCAAATATGAAAACTCAGGTTTTCGATTAATGCAACAGTAGTATCCGTAGTTTCAGGAGAGTTGTTGGTAATGAGGTCGGATGCGTATTGTGGCAGGATGTGGGCGAGGTTTTCATTGAGGAGGTGTCGGTTATTGTCTAGAATTTGGTAGACGATGCTTTTGTTTGCTTTACCTGCGCTAACTTCCGATTCTGCTTGTAGTAGTTGTTGCAGTAGGGTGATATAAGATTCCTCGGAGACAGATTTTGGCGATTGATTTAACCATTGTGTTAGTTGTTGAGCCGTATTCAGTAGCCGTCGGGCGTTATTTTTATTGCCTGCTTCTGCCAGATATTGTGCATATTGCTGCATGAAGGCGATGAATTCCTTATCGATTAAGTCTTGATGGTTTTGCAGTAAGTCTGCCTTTCGGTCTTCGGAACATTCTAAGAGTTGTTGAATTAGTTGTGCGTATGCTGTTAGGCGTTGTTCGTTCATGGTATTTTTGTTTGATACGATAATTATTGATGATTCTCTCTTGCTGCAATTAAAACCTCTAGATAGAGGCGATCGCTTAGAAAGGGAGGACTTGACAGTTAAGAAAAAATTTACTATACTCACTTATCAGTAGGTAGAGTTCCCGCCGATTTTAAGCCTGTGGAGAAGATAAGTTACAGACTGCGGTCAGTGGTCTTCTGTGTTTGCGCAGCATTGCGTCAGCAAAGCAGGAAGCTAACTCCAGAGCTGCGTGCAATTCCGGCACGGGTAAGTTTGGGTAAGTTTAGTAGAACGGATAGGCAGATTCGGTATACACTCTCAAAGCAGCTTGATAGCAGGAAGTAGCAGTTTCAGTATTGTCGGGACTGTTGCTTTTCTGTTTTTGTTTGTTCATGGTATTTTTGTTTGATACGATCGTTATTGATGATTTTCCCTTGCTGCTAAATGCTGCAATAAGTACGCTAATCTATATAAGTTTTGGGCTTTGTTGCATGAAAGTATATAGCTGCCGCACTTGCTTGTGCATATCTACAACAATAACGCGCTGAAACTGCTGTAACTATTGGACAATAGATAAATAGAACATCAATCTTGGAAATAAAAAGGCTGAAACCTTTACAGGTAAAAGTTTTGAAAATTGAGCGGTCAGCCCTAACTATTGGACAATAGTAAATAGAACATCAATAATCACGAAACAGAGCGATCGCTCTTATTGCAGAACAATAACTATTGGACAATAGTAAATAGAACATCAATAACCGCCAAACAGAGCAATTAAGCTACGCAATGGATGTTAAGAACGCTACTTTCATGCAACAAAGCCTAAGTTTTGGTAAAAGTCACTCTCTTTCACCTCGGCGATCGCTAATTTCGACCTCAACTTCATCCCAAGTTAGTAACTTAGGTTGTTTGGCAAGTGCTTGAGAACGAATTTGCCATAATTTTTTACCCATTTCCGTTTTAGGTTGATAAATATTTTCCTGATTTATATCCAGATTTTGTCTATAAAATTGTTCGACCAAATCTAATACTTCCTGCTGTTTTTCCACAGGTAAACTCCGCCACTTATCTAACAAAACTTGTTCTCTATTCATTTTTCATAAATTATTAATTTTCAAATTGTAGAATATTCAAAATTCAGTTATCAGTTATCAGTTATCAGTTATCAGTACCTCCTCCGACTCAATAATTTGAGATTCATCAAGGCGAAAATATAAAGCATCAATTTGCTGATCAATTTTTAACTTCATAATTACCGAATAATTAATAATACTAAATTTCACGCATTATTGCTACATCTCTTTGACAGTATGGAGTAGGGAGTAGGGTGAAAAGAGATAATATATCTTTGTTTAATATCGATAATCGTTATAAACATTACTAAACGATTATTATTACTTAATAACTGAAGTTCATCGAAAGTATAGCATTAATGCATGGAAATTGGTATAATTATATCATGTCCGCTGGTATCGTTTGTGTAAACCCAAGGGTGAATATCTACAGGAAATTTAAGTTTTTTATTGCCCTTAAGTATTCTTGCCTGTTCCCTGTTCCCTGTTCCCTGTTCCCTGTTCCCTGTTCCCTACCTTTGCTATACAATACCGATGCTACCGGACATGATATTATTAATTATTAATTCAGGTTAAAATCCTCCCCTTTTCAGGGGAAAAAAGAAAAAAATTTTTCCTTTTAGTCAATCCTCTTCTTTTCAAGGAGAGGTAATAATTAATAATTAATAATTAATTATTAATTGTTGAATCCTACCTCCTCGCTCATTCCCATTTCTCCCCTCCTGGGAGGGGGAGGGGCGAGGGGTGGGTTGTCTCCTGTCTCCTGTCTCCTGTCTCCTGTCTCCTGTCTCCCCCTCCTGGTAGCTAGGGGTGGGTTGTCTCCTACCCCTACTAAAAGACTAGTGAAGCGCAAACCCTATTTATAACTATTCAACCGGAGATGATATAATTGTCTATTTAAGTGGATATAGTGGTTCTTTTCCATTCAATTGCCAAATCCTAAATACTAATATAGCCGCCACAGTTAACCATACACAAGAAGGGGCTAAAATCATTCCTGCTGTGGGATTAATTTGCCAGTAAAATATAGTAACTATTAAAGCAGATAACCAAGGACCTAAAATTACGACGGGAACAGCAGCACCTAACCTACGTTCTACAGTAAATATTGTATTCCAAGTATCTCCTAAAGCAAGATGTACTGCAAAAGTTATTAAAGGAAGCACTAAAAATTGTTGGTTGATCTCCTGCCAAACTAATAACGAAGAGATAACTCGTAAGACTGCAATTGTCATCCATACTATGGGAAAAGCTAAAGGTGGAGGTGCCCATTTAGGTCTGACTATACTATCATAAGTCTGACGAGAACGAGTATTATTTAATGGGGAAAAAATTCGCGAACGAATACTTAATAAGGTAAAAAACATTCCTACAAGTACGGTATTTAACCAATTAGGAAAAGAAGAATAATTATTAACTAAAGTCACCAATTTTTCCATTCCCCAGAAAGCTAGAAGAATAATTCCTATTTGTACAATAGTTCCTAATTTATACATTAAAAGTGCTTTGATATCTAGCTCTTTTGTAGAAACTATTTGTTTGGGGATGGATTGATTTTTCGACTCAGTTTTTACCCCCATTACTGTATTGACAAACTGTTCGACTGTTCCACCATCATTTGATTGAGTCATAATCAGAATATTCAGAAAACTATTAACTTTATTTTCATAGGACTTACGCAAAAGACGAAATTATACACCATTTGTAGGGGTTGGCTATGTACGGGTTAACGGCCGTTAACCCCTACTTTATGTGGTGGTTATGCGTAATTCCTGTCTCATCTAAAATCTGATTATACAGTAATATCATGTCCGGTTGAGTAATTAGATTTTGCTGGAAGGAAGGCAGCTATGCTGTTTGCGTAGCATTCGGTAGGAAAGGTTTTTTTCTCATTGCCACCTTATTTTATACACGCTCCGATGCTACTAGAAATGATATAATTGCTAAGTTATACCAAATTGAAATGAAACTGCTATAGAATAATATTTCAAGTATAATTGACCGCCGGTAAGCGTAGATAAATATAGATCAATTTAATGAATTTCATCATTGTATGCAACCTCATATAAAACTGGTATTAGTTCATTTGAATATAGATACTTTATTGAATACGAATTTAAAAATTCATGCTATTCAAATCCTTATATTTCTCCTGACTCCTGACTTCTGACTCCTGACTCCTGATTAATTGGAATTTGAATAATAAATTCAGTTCCTTGACCTAGTTGAGAATTACAGAATATTTGACCTCTATGTTTTTGTACTATAATTTCATAACTAATAGAAAGCCCTAAACCAGTTCCTTTTCCTACCTCTTTAGTAGTAAAAAACAGGTCAAATATTTTATCTTTTGCCTCTTGAGTAATTCCCAAACCATTATCATAAATTTTAATTAAAACTGTGTCTGGATTATCTTGATTAATTTCTGTAGTAATCGTAATAGTAGGAATAAAAAGTTGATCTGTTTCCAGTTTTTCTTCTAATGCATCGATAGCATTACTAAGCAGGTTCATAAATACCTGATTAATTGGAGCTGCATAACACGGAACTAAAGGTAAATCCCCATAATTTTTAACAATTGTAATCTGAGGAAGTTCTGATTTAAGTTTCAATCTATGTTGCAAAATTAACAGGGTACTATCAATTCCTGTATGGATATCTACTTCTTTCCTTTTAGACTCATCAAGGCGAGAAAATGTTCTTAATGATAATACTAATTGACGAATTCTTTCAGCTCCCATTTTCATAGAATTTATCATCTTAGGCAAATCTTTAATAATAAACTCCAAGTCAATATCTTCTGAAAAATCTTTAATTTCTGGAACAGGGTCAAGATAATGTTGATGATATAATTTCATCAAAGTGAGCAAACTTTGTGCATACTCATCGACATGAATTAGATTGCCAAAAATAAAATTTACAGGATTATTAATTTCATGGGCAATTCCTGCTACTAACTGCCCTAAACTAGCCATTTTTTCAGCCTGAATCATCTGCAGTTGAGTTTGTTTTAACTCCCGCAGAGTTTTTGTTAATTCTTCAGTTTGGGTACGGGTTTTTTCCAGTAATTCAGCTTGTTGTAAAGCAATACCTAACTGCACTCCCACCTGTGCTAGCAAATTAATTTCTTCATCTTGCCAATAACGAGGGCTAGAATTTTGATAAGCAACCAGTAACCCCCAAAGTTTTTCTCCCTGCAAAATTGGCACAAAAGTTTCATTTCTGGGAAGTTTACTGGCATTAGTCAGTTTACTGATTACAGGATTAATTGCTAAAGGAGTCTGAATAATAGGGGTCCATTCATCAATCATCGAATCTGCCACAAACTCCCCACTCCAGTTTGGGTAAAAACGATAAATAGCGACTCTCTCAACTTCTAGTAACTGTCGTACCTCTTGAGTAGTCGTCTGAAAAATTGTATTAATATCCAGAGATTGCCTAATTCTATCAATGGTAATTGACAGTCCCTTTTGTCGTTCTGTGGCTTTTTCCAATTCTGCTGCTTGAGCTTGAACTTGTTTGAAATACTGAGCTTGTTGTAGTGCGACTCCCAACTGACCGCCAATTTGAGCCAATAATTCTACCTCTGCTGCTTCCCACTCACGAGGAGCCGAATTTTGATAAGCTGCCAGCAAACCCCAAAGTTTTTCTCCCTGATAAATAGCTACGATAGCATAAGCTCTTGCTTGATAAAACTCTAATACCTCAATGTAACAGTCACTAAAACCTGCATTATAAATATCGTTGCAGATACAATAAACTTTTTGGGCAAAATTTTCGCCTTTGTTTTCTTGCAAATAGGTATCATTCACATAATTTGGCAAATCTCTAATGGAGCATAGATTAACATTTGCGGAGATTTTGGAATTTTCCGTTTGCTCCTGTATTAACTTCTCCCAACCCTCAGCTACTGATTCAGCGACAAACTCCCCACTCCAATCAGCATGAAAGCGGTAGATAATAACTCTGTCTGCATCCAGTAATTTTTGTACTTGTTGGGTAGTTGTTTGAAAAATTGTCTCAAGATCAAGAGACCGACGAATTTTATCAACAATTGCAGCCAGAGTTTTTTGGCGTTCTGCTGATTTTTCCATTGCTGCAGCTCTTGCTGCTAGTTGTACTGACTGCTCCTGAACCTTCTGAACATACTGAGCTTGTTGTAGAGCTACCCCTAACTGAGTTCCTATTTGAACTAGCAACTCAACTTCATCCTTTTGCCAATCACGGGGACTAGAATTTTGATAAGCTGCCAGCAAACCCCAAAGTTTTTCTCCCAGATAAATCGCAATAATCCCATAAGACCTGGCTTGATAAGACTCTAATACCTCAATGTAACAGTCACTAAAACCTGCATTATAGATATCGTTGCAGATACGATAAACTAATCCTTTATTAAAAGGCCCGCCATTAGTTTCCTGCAAATAGGTATCAGTATGGGGATTTGCCAAATTTTGGACGGAACATCTACTAACATTTTTGTTGATTTCGGGATTTTCCTTTTGCTCCTGTATTAAACAATTCCAACCTTTAGCTACTGACTCAGCAACAAACTCCCCACTCCAATCAGCACGAAAGCGGTAGATAGTAACTCTGTCTGCATCCAGTAATTTTTGTACTTGTTGGGTAGTTGTTTGAAAAATTGTCTTAAGATCAAAAGACCGACGAATTTTATCAACAATTGCTACTAGAGTTTTTTGCCTTTCTGCTGATTTTTCCTGCTCTGCTGCTTTTGCTAGTTGTACCGACTGCTCCTGAACTTTCTGAAAATACTCAGCTTGTTGGAGAGCAACTCCCAACTGAGCAGCTATTTGAGCTAGCAAGTCTACTTCATCCTTTTGCCAATGACGAGGAGCAGCATTTTGAAAAGTTGCCAGCAAACCCCAAAGTTTTTCTCCAGGTAAAATTGGCACAAGTGCATAAGCTCTGGCTTCAAATTGTTCTAAAAGTTGAACATAACACTGATCATGACCCACCTGATAAATATCGTCAACGGCGAAAGTTTCATTGTTTGCATACCGCCCCCCCTGATTTTGTTCTAAAAAAGTATCTTTAATTATGGGCTGAACTCCCACTAGGGGAGTCCATCTTTCTGCAAAAGATTCGGCAACAAATTCCCCACTAAAGTCAGGTAAAAACTTATATATTACTACTCGATCTGCTTGCAGCAGTTTTCTGACTTCTTGGGTGGCAGTGGCAAAAATTGTCTCAATTTCTAGGGATAGGCGAATTTTGTCGAATAAATTACCTACAATTTTCTGGCGTTCGGCTAACTTTTCTTTTTCTTTACTTATAGCTAGTTGTGCTGCCTGTTTTTCAACTTGTCTGAGAGCATCATCTTGTTGTAGCGCTACACCAAAATGATCGGCTATTTGTTGGACAAATTCTATTTCGTAGTCTTGCCAATGACGAGGCCCACTGCATTGATGAATGCACAGCAAACCCCAAAGTTCGGGTAACATTTCTGTATCTGCACCTTTGAGTAGAGGCACAACTAGATTGGCGCGCACTTGAAATCGCCCCAAAATTTCTGCATGGCAATCACTTAATCCTGCTTGATAAATGTCTGCCACTGCTTGTATTCTACCTTCTTGATAATGAACAGCGAATTGTTCCCCAAAACAGTGGTCATATACTTTAACTGCTAATGCTGAATTCCACTCTAATCCTACATCTTCAGAAACAAATTCTCCTTCCCAGTCTCTTTCTGGATAAAAACGAAACACTCCCACGCGGTCAGCTTTGAGTAGTTGACGTACTTCTGTGGCAGTAATCTTAAAAATTTCTTCTAAATCTAGTGGACTACGAATTCTCTTGATTACTCTAGCTAAGGCTTTTTGTTGTTGTACTTGGTAATGTGCTGCTTCTAGAAGGTCTGTATTTTTGATTACTACTCCTAGATTTTGAGCCATTTTATGAGCAAGTTCAATCTCCACATCTTGCCATTGCCGAGGTCTGCTACATTGATGTATACAAAGTAATCCCCACAGTTCAGATTGAGTTAATGTTGTAGCATTTTTGGTGTTATCTACTTTGAGTATGGGAACTACCAAATGAGCTTGTACCTGAAACTCTTGGCAAATTTTGCCCTCTGATTCACTTAATGTTGCTTGCTCAATATCCGTTATAGTCTCAATGTATCCTTCTTTATTGTATGCAGCTAATTCTTTCCCAAAAAGCCAATGTTTTACCCTCACCCCTAAAATGGAATTCCAATCATCTGCTACATCTTCACAAATAAATTCTCCTTGCCAATTTAACTGAGGATAGAAGCGAAGCAATGCTACTCGGTCTGCATTGATTAACTGTCGTATTTCTGTAATCGTAATTTTGAAAATAGTTTCTCGCTCTAGGGATGTTGGAATACGAGCGATCGCTGTTGCTAATTTTTTTTTATATTCTTGATTTTCTACAGACATAATTTATTGATTTTTATTAAAAATTTTATAGATAATGTTTCAGAGCGAGTATCGTTAATATTTGTACCTCATATACCACTGAATCTTTTGTATCTCTACCTCCCGAGCAAACCTCTATGAATTATAGACACTATCTTAATGATTTAGTTATGATGAATCTACATTTTTTGTAGACAATAATTTTAATTTTATTTAACAATTTTTTATATATAATTGTATGATATAATTTAATAACTGTCAATAGTGTAAGCATCTTGCTCGCACTATTGACAATTACAGGACTTTTGAGGATAGTGAGGTATAGCTTAATACTAATGTCTATTACCTATTCCCTAAATTTTTTGGTAGTCCTGCATGGGTTTTGGTGAAGATATATATTTTTTAATTTCTCCCATACTCCCCTCCACGGTCGGGGTTAGGGGTGGGTCCCCATCTCCCCACACTCTCTCTACCATTACTATGCACCACCACCAATTTTTTATTGTGGGTATTCAAACAGACATGAGATCAAATCCAGTAGCATTGGTATAATGATATCAGATCAAATCCGTTTAATTAGACATAAAAAAAATCTTCAATCGTCATAACTACGCTCATCTTTGTGATTCTCTCTCCTCCTGACTCGGTCCTCCCCCTCCTGGGTTGGGTTAGGGGTGGGTTGACTCCTCAAGACTTAACCAATCTATAACTGTTTAACCGGATTTGATATCATTTCCGCTGGGGCGCGTTTGTGTAAAACCAAGGGTGAATATCTACAGGAAATTTACGTTTTTTCAAGCTTTTCAGCCTTCTTCCCTCTTGCTTCTTGCTTCTTGCTTACCTTATTTGATATCATTTCCGCTGGGGCGCGTTTGTGTAAAACCAAGGGTGAATATCTACAGGAAATTTACGTTTTTTTCAAGCTTTTCAGCCTTCTTGCCTCTTCCTTCTTCCTTACCTTCACGCTTACAATACCGATGCTACCAGACATGATATGAGATAATTAATTAGGAGTCAGTCCTCCGGAGTCAAGAGGGAAAATAATTTAGAAAGATTTGCGCTCTGGCGCTCAGATGAAACATTTTTTTTCCGAATTAAGCGGATTTGATATGATATTAGAACGGGAGCAAGATGCTCCCACTAGCTATACCATTACAATGCACTACTACCTAAAATTGTAGGGGGCAAACGGCCGTTTACCCCCACAGACGATAGAAATTATATTACTCACCAAGTCAAGGTTGAGACCACGGACTCAGTTACAGTGCTTTTCATTTAAGTAGACTACAAAATTCTTTTGGTGCGCGGGAGTAGGCAGTAGGCAGTAGAGAGCAGACAGTAGGATAATGCTTTTGCCACTGTAGTCTATCTATTTGAAAACCGCTATAATTTATATCTATAGAACCCCTGAGCGTGTCTTTGGACGCGGTATGTGCTTTTGGCTTCCGTCCTCAGCCTGAGGAAGTTGTGGAAATTCAGGAACGAGAATGGGGAAAAAGCGGATGAGACCCCGCGTCGCCCAATAGCAGACCTGGTAGCTTCCCTTGCAGGTAGAAAAATACTCTCATCTCCCCATCTCCCCATCTCCTTCTCTATTTTTAAATAGATCCGTTTAGGGGTTCTATATGACTTACGTACCTCAAGGTATTTCCGTCATTGGGACCGAAAGGGTTTGCGGAGCAGTCCGGAACGGAAAGCAATCTCAAGTCCTAGTTTTTCGTACCTCATGCGTAAGTCCTGATCTATTAAAAAGACCATAAAAAGTCTTGACCTGTACCTGGTCGATACCAGAGAATATCAGAGAAGAGATTGCCGTTAAAGTCTCCAGCTACTGGGGTGTAAGTTCCGTTAACTCTAAACCTATTGCTGTCAAAAGTACCGTCGGAATTGAAAGACCATAAAAAGTCTTGACCTGTACCTGGTCGATACCACAGAACATCTGTGGTACCACTAGCATCAAAGTCTCCAGCTACTGGGGTGTAAGTACCATTAACTCTAAACCTATTGCTGTCAAAAGTACCGTCGGAATTGAAAGACCATAAAAAGTCTTGACCTGTACCTGGTCGATACCACAGAATATCTGTGGTACCACTAGCATCAAAGTCTCCAGCTACTGGGGTGTAAGTACCATTAACTCTAAACCTATTGCTGTCAAAAGTACCGTCGGAATTGAAAGACCATAAAAAGTCTTGACCTGTACCTGGTCGATACCACAGAATATCTGTGGTACCACTAGCATCAAAGTCTCCAGCTACTGGAGTGTAAGTACCATTGACGGTGAAAGGACTGCTGGTACAATTTCCATCCTTATCAAAGAACCAGATGAAATCCTGGCCTGACCCTGGTCGATACCAGAGAATATCTGAGGTGGAATCACCGTTAAAATCTCCAACTATCGGCGTGTAAGTACCATTGACCGTGAAGCGACTGCTCTCAAAAGAGCCGTCAGAGTTGAAGAACCAAATGAAATCCTGGCCTGGTCCTGGTCGATACCAGAGAATATCAGTATTGTTGTCTCCATTAAAGTCACCTGCAATGGGTTCATATACCCCATTAATTCTGACTGGGGTGCTTGTGTAAGATGGTTCTGATGACGTTGTAGATATCGATATCGTTTCGGTATCTATATTATTGAATTCGTCAGTCTCCGCAACAGCATCAAAACTGTCAACGAGCATACCAATCTGATAATCTGCGTCCTCATCCCAAGAAAAACCGTCTATAGTAGGTAGGGAAAAACTTTCACTTAGCACTCCACTATTACTGTTTCCTGGCAAACTTTCTATCCAGGTAAAACCAAGCAGATAGTCTTCCTGTGGATCGATATTACCATCCTCGGATAAGAAGAAGTCTACCCAGAAACCAGTAGCATCATCGCTGCCAGTATTGTCTACAGAAAAGTCAATATCAATAGAATCACCAGGACTAACTTGTTGCGGAGTTACTTCAAAGACATCACTAGATAGATCGATTTGGTTTTCAAAGGTAGAGAGAATTAGTTCGAGGTTAATATTACCAAAGTCACCATTGAATCCATCCACTGCTATGTTGTAGGTTTCACCTTCAACTACATCAAAGAGAATCTCGCTCTGGAGACCATAATTTACACTATCATCATTACTGTCAACCTCAGTTAAGTTAGAGAGGGAAGAACCTGTATACGCTGCTAGTATTGTATCAAAATCACTACCGCCAGTATTGACGGTTAAAGTACCATCATTAGGAGCTGTCCAACTCCACCACAGGGATGCACCGCCATCATTTCCTGCATGAAGAGGTTCTTCTAACTCTACAGTTGCGTTCTCATTGGTAGCTGTTTCATTAATCTGTGAACCGCTTAAAGAAATCCTGTCAGCAAAATCATCGTTTGCTAGGGTATCAGCCTCCAAAAACAAAGCCAACTCAACATTACCTGCTGCTTCACTAAATCCATCCACTGCAATTTGATAGTTAGTTCCTGCTACTGCTTGGAAAGCAATTTGGCTTTGCAAACCACTACTATCGTCATTGCTAGCAATCTCAGTTAAGTTGGAGACTGATGAACCTGTGTAGGCGGCTAAAATGGTGTCGAAATCGCTGCCAAAGGTATCAATAGTTACTAATCCTGAACTTGGTGCTGTCCAATTCCACCATAGGGAATGACCACCAGAAATTCCAGCATGATCAGGTTCTCCCGATTCTATGGAAGCGTTGATGCTACTGGTAGTTGCGTTATCAGAAGTACCACTGAGGGTAGCACTGTTGGCAAAATCATCGTTAGATATCTCTGATGTTGCTAGGTCTAAATCTAAAACAATATTACCCTCAGAACCAGAAAATCCATCAACTGCAATTTTATAATTTGTTCCTCCAACAACGTCAAAAGTTACCTGACTTTGTAATCCCTCACCACCATCATCGTCACTGGCAACTTCAGTCAGGTTTGACACAGAAGAACCTGTATAAACCCCTAATATCGTGTTAAAGTCACTGCCATCAGTTCCAATAGTGACTGTACCAGATGAAGGTGCTGTCCAATTCCACCAAACAGAACTACCCCCAGGGTTTCCAGCATGATCTGGTTCTCCCGATTCTATGGTGGCATTAATATTGTTGCCAGTAGTGCTAGCAGATGAACCACTGAGAGAAATACTGTTAGAGAAGTTATCGTTTTCTACATCTGTTGTTTCCAGTGAAAGGTCGATAGCAATATTGCCTGTAGCTCCTAAAAATCCATCTACTGCAAAATGATATGTGGTTCCCTCTACTGCATCAAAGACAACTTCACTTTGAGTACCACCTCCACTGTCGTCGTTACTATCAACTTCAGTCAGGTTTGACACCGAAGCACCTGTATAGGCAGCCAATACAGTATCAAAGTCGCTACCGAAAGTATTAACTGTCACTTCCCCAGAAGTAGGAGCTGTCCAACTCCACCAAACAGAATTACCACCTCCAAGACCAGCGTGATTTGGTTCTCCAGACTGTTCAGTAGTATCAATGTTTGAACCAAAGTCGCTGTCTGATGTACCAAATAGGATTTCGCTATCTAGGAAATTATCGTTGTCAGGTCGAGAAGATTCTATCTCTAATGCAGCACCTAGATTAAGTCTGGGTTTAGTAATTCCGTTGCGGTGGTCTGTAATGGGGTCGCCAGAATTAAGCATCCGTTGCAGAATTTGGTCGGGACTTTCATCAGGGAAGGCTTCACTTAAGACCGCAACTGCTCCAGCAACGTGGGGTGCTGCCATTGAAGTTCCAGTATACCTTTCTAATCCTCCTGCAGTAATCCAGGCTCCAGGCGCAAGTATATCTAGAAATTGGGAACTATTAGAAAAAATGGCGACTCGATCTACTTCACCAATATCATTTCCCCAAGTACCTACGGAGTCATAGGTCGCGCCAACGGATACCGCACTTTCAAAAGCTGCAGGGGATGAAATTCCATCTGTGTAGTATTCATTTCCAGAGGCAACAATACTGAGAATACCTGCTGATTTGGCTTCAGTAATGGCTTGGCCTAGAGCAGATTCATTATCTGCTCGCGGATCTGTAAATTTTTGGTCGTTACCAAGACTCATATTGATGGCTTCAATATTGTAAGTGTTTCTGTTTTCGATTACCCAGTCGAAGGCAGAGATTAGGTACTGGTCATAATAGAAACCACCTTCAAAAACGTCTAGTGCTGCAATATTGGTCCCAGGTGCAACTCCAGCAACAATAGCACTAACATTCGTTCCATGGCCATCGTCATCATCTTGACCATCATCAGGGGCAAAGTCTTGAGCTACTACCACTCGATCCTGAAGTCCTGGAGCATTTGGATCGGCTCCTGAATCTAGAACAGCTACAGTTGTACCTTCCCCAGTATATCCTTCTGCTTCTGCTTCAGGTTGATCGATTATGGGTAGACTTTCTATTAAGGATTTTTCATAAACTTCAGGAACTGCTGCTCCTAAAACGTCATCATTTTCTAACAGTTCTAGCAGAGGTTCTTCTGACTCAAACCGGACAAAGGAAATTGGCAAATTACCATAATCATCTATAATTTCAAATCCTTCTGGTAAATCAGAGAATACCTCTTCTTTTAGTTCTGCCAGCAATTCTGCTTTGTATTCTAAGATTTCGTCGCTACCTGCCTCTAAACCTTCCTCCACCATTCGAGCTTCTACCAGTGCATCAATTTCACTGCTGTCTAATGAGACTAAAAGTTCTTGGGCCTCACCATTAGCGATCGCTTCTAACACCTCTGGCGATACTTTCTCTTCTGGTTCTAATGAAGCAATACTACTTGGTGTCTCTATGAACTTTCCTTCTGGTGGAATATTTATGACATCTGTTTCAGATTTTTCTCCATCATCATCTACAGATGTTTTCTCTTCTTTGGGTAAAGTAACATCAGTGGGTTTTTCTGATGAATTCTCAGAAGAATCTTCTGTGGGTAAACCTGTTAACAAATCGGCGTTTTCTGTTCCAAGGTCTTTTTTTAAATCCTCCTGTTCAAACCGACCTACAATTACTGGTTTCTCATCTGTAGAGCTTTGGTCAGTTGAATTTCTGAAGCCATCAAATGAATTGTCAAAATCGATATTACTTTTTAGTACAATACTATCAGTATCCTCTTCAACATTTAACAAAGAAAGTAACTTGATACCCTCATCAGAAGCTGAAAATTTATCTAAGGGAATATTAGGTTGTTCTCCGACAACAAAATTATAGTTGAGAGGAGATTCTAGTTCATTTAAAGGGCCATATAGTTCTGTTGTTTGTTCCATTTTCCTAAAAATTTAGTAATTGCTAATAGTTTGACTTTTATTTCTAGTTACTTCTAGATTCTGCAATGCCATACTATGGGTTAAATAGCTAGAATGAAGGTCAATGTATCACTTTAAACCGCAAAACTTACGATGAAATTAACTCCTAATATAGCACTATCTTCTTTGGCGTTTGACAATAAATCTGGGTTGTTTGTACAGCATTATGGTAGGAAAAGGCAACAGCTTTCTTATGGAAATAGGCATACAGAGGAATATCAAACGACTTAGAGGTTGTTTGTCAAGAATTATGAAGTGTTTTTACCCCTGAAAAATTGGGTATTTCAGCCTATAAAATCTGGTATAAATCACCAAGTTTTTACAGTTTAAAGCTCAATCATTGTACATTACAAAACTTTATAAACAGTCTCTTAATGCGTAGCGCTATATAAATTTACTTTTCATCTCCAAGCAAATTATCTTTGATTACGGAAAATCATAATTTTTGAATTCTAAATACCCTGAAATTTCAATTTTTTTACTTATTTTTATAATGAGGATAGATATCTAAAATACTGTTATTTATCTTTTTCTTTTGGGTTTAATACCTCACCGTCTACACAGTGTTTACAATTGGTTGGGGTTTGAGTCCCCATTCACTTTTTCCTTTTTCCTTTTTCCTTCTTCCTTCTTCCTTCTTCCTTCTTTAATGTGATTTTTATGATTACTTAATTTTTTTCAGTTGAGCAGGTATAAAAGTTATTAATATCTGAATCAAGAAAATTATTTTAGGGTTAGCTCACTGACAAATACTTGACATTTTCAGTAAAAGAATGTATCGTATTATTATTTTATACAACAACAGCCCTATTTGTTCGCACTTTAGGGCTGTTTTTTATGTCTTTATACTAAAATAAAAACACTCTAAAATTTATTCTATTTATGCAACTAATATCTCGTAAATTATCTAGATGGTTTATTGTTGGCATGGCGAGCATATTTATATTTTCAATCATGCTCAGATTCTGGCAAATAGGTCGTTTTAATACTCTCGTTTTTGACGAGGTTTATTATGCTAAATTTGCCAACAACTACTTAACTAAAACTGATTTTTTTAATGCCCACCCTCCACTTAGTCAATATATTATTGCTATTAGTATTTGGATAGGCTCTCATCTGCCCTTCGGACAAGAAATAGTCAATAATGAAACAGGTTCTACTTTAGCTCCTTGGACTTATCGATGGATAAATGCTTTAACTGGTTCATTTATTCCAGTAGTAGTAGGAGCGATCGCTTATCAATTAACTCGCCGTCAAAGTTATGGTTTTCTTGCTGCTTTACTCATTGCTTTAGATGGATTATTTTTAGTTGAATCTCGCTACGCTCTAAATAATATTTATCTAGTAATTTTCGGATTATTAGGTCAGTTATGTTTAATTATTGCTTTGCAAGATTGGCAATTGAAACAAAAAATTTGGTTGGCTTTAGCCGGAATAAATTTTGGTGCAAGTGCTGCGATAAAATGGAATGGTTTAGGATTTTTACTCAGTATTTATCTACTCTGGATATTTGCCTGGGTCATTGAATTTTTAGCCCCCCCAAAAAAGTCTAATTTTATATCTCCTTTGCGAAATTTAGCTCGACTAAATCTGCTGAAATTTACTTTAAACTTATTTTTTATTCCCATCATAACCTACAGTTTACTCTGGATTCCTCACATTATTCTCAATCCGAAATATGGATTTTGGGAAATGCAAAAACAAATTTTCAGCTATCATCAAAGAATTGGTAGTGGACCAGATACTCATCCTTATTGTGCTCAATGGTTTACTTGGCCATTGATGCTCAGACCTGTGGTTTATTTCTATAAAAATACAGGCTTATTAGATCAACCTGAACCTTCTTTACCACCATTACCTTCAGATATTGGAAATCCAAAAGTTAATCCGCTAATTTATGATGTTCATGCTATGGGAAATCCCGCTCTTTGGTGGTTATCAGCAGTAGCAATTTTATCTTTAGTGTTAATATTAATTAACTGCATCTGGGATTGGGAAAAAAAACGAAAAGCTAGACGTAATAAAATTTTCATTAAGCCAAAAGTGAAATTTATTCCTGCCTCAGAAATGTGGTTTTTACTATATTTATTATTAAATTGGTTTGCCAATTTTTTACCTTGGTCAAAAGTGACTCGTTGTACTTTTATCTATCATTATATGGGTGCTGCTGTGTTTGCTATTTTGGCACTTGCTTGGTGGCTTGATAAGTGGTTAAATAATAGACAAGTTCATCTCAGAGCAATAGGAGTTACAGTTATTTTTATCATTTTATTTGCTTTTGTTTTTTGGATGCCTATTTATTTGGGATTACCTATATCTCCGCAAAATTGGCAGATGAGGATGTGGTTTCGTTCTTGGATTTGAAGAAGAAAGAAGGAAGAAGCAAGAAGGAAGAAGGAAGAAGGAAGAAGGAGAAGGCAGAAGTTAACCCACCCCTAACCCCTCCCAGGAGAGGAAGTAGGGGATTTGAGCAAGGAACCAAAAATATTTCAAATATTTCGCTTTAAAAGGTGGAATTGCGCGACCCAATTAGAACGAAGTCAGAAGTCAGAAGTCAGAAGTCAGAAGTTATTTTTGTAACGGGGAATAGAATAGAAAAGTTTCCACCAATCATCTAGAAGTTCTATATTTTGATTTTTTACTCATCACCAAAAACCAGATATTCTATCCCTAATTTATTCCTATAACTTGAGATAATTTTAACCATAATTATCTTCTCATAAATTGAAGGTTAAATCTAACATCTACGACCTATCATCTGATACCATTTCACTTTAAGGATGTCAAAAATAGTTTCAAAGTCATAATGTCAAATAATCTGTTGAAACTATTGAAACGTCAAAGTTTTATACCTATTAAATCTTACTTTTAACTTTTAACTTTTGACTTTTAACTTCCGCGTAGCGGCACTACCTTCTCAAATAATGCTCTATACACAGGTTGATCTTTAGCTAAAGTAACAATTTCTCTTTCTGATAATACTGGCAAAATATTTTCAGTTAACCAATCATCAGAACTTCGAGAAAATGAACTATGAGCAGAGAAGCGTTTACACATTTCTTTTGCCACTTTCTCTACATCAGAATGGAGAAAAACTTTTCCTCCCACTGTTAAATGATTGGCTAAATCTTCGACTAATTTTGGTTGTACAACTCTGCGTATTTGATGACGTCTCTTAAACCAAGGATCGGGAAATAAAATTGAGACTCTTTGTAATATTCCCTCTGGGAAAGATTGTAATATTTTTTCCAGAGAAATATTGGCATTACAAAATAAATAGTGCAAATTATTAAAACCCTGTTCATTTAGCAAATTATTAGCCTCTATAACTAATGGTTCCCGAATTTCTAAACCGAGAAAATTCCATTCAGGTTCTGTCTGTGCTATCTGCCATAAAAATTTACCCCGACCACAACCAATATCTAAATGCAATGGTTTATTTAAATCAGAATAAATATTACTAAAATTTGGTAGAATTACTGACTCTTGATATTTATTAGAGAAAGGATTAACATGTTGTCTTACTCTGACTCTTGCCAAAATTTATACCTCTATTTTTGCGTTATGATTAAGGTTTGCGTATGGAAAGTCTTTTTGCCGGGGTAGGAGACAGGAGACAGGAGACAGGAGACAGGATAAATGGCAATGAGCGAGTAGGCAGGAGTAAAAGTAATTGTCCCTTGATTTCTCTGCCCAACTATGAGCCTAAAATACGCTCCTTTTTGAGCGTTTTAGACGTGATACCGAGTACTTTTTCCGACCCCAAAAAGGCACTTGTCTTTATATGTCAATACTTTTAGATTTAATCACCAAGCCCTAATTATACGATAATTATGTAAATTTTTACCACTAATTCAGATAGGGAGTAGTTCATTAATGGATAATGGATAATTGATAATTGATAATTACCTCTGGTTAAAACCGTTATGGAATTGAATATAAGGAAATATTATTTCTTCTCTTGTTCTATTGGATTGAGTAAAAATTGTAAGAATGATTTTTCTGCCATAGTCAGCCCAAAATACTAGCTTTTTGAGCGTTTTAAACTTAAACAGGTACAGTTTTTTCGACCTTAAAAATGCTCAACCCTTTATATATCAATACTTTAATAATTAATCAGCAAACCCTAATTATTAATTATTAATTATTAATTGTTGAATACCTATATATTATGAAACTAAATTCATCACAAATAAAAAAAATAGAGAACTTTCTAGAAAAAATTAAAAATGATACCTATCCCGAACCTCCAACCAAACTTCATAATCAAATAACTGAACAAATGTTTGATATATGTCTAAAGCAAATATTTTTACCACCAGCAGCCAAAATATTAGATATTGGTTGTGGTCAAGGTGTCGCTTTAGAGATATTTAAAAAACATGGTTTTTCACCAATTGGAATTACTCTAAATAGTCAAGATGTGGCTATTTGCCAACAAAAAGGTTATCAAGTTTATGAAATGGATCAATCTTTTTTAGAATTTGAAGATAACTATTTTGACTTTGTTTGGTGTAGACATTGTTTAGAACATAGTATTTTTCCATATTTTACTTTGCAGGAAATTTATAGAGTTATTAAACCCGAAGGTTATCTATATTTAGAAGTACCTGCTCCTGATACAAGTTGCCAACATCAAACTAATAAAAACCACTACAGTGTATTGGGAAAAACTATGTGGCTAGATTTAATTAAAAGAACAGGGTTTGAAACTTTACAAGTATTAGATATTCAATTTGATGTGCCTGCAGGTCCAGATATCTATTGGGCAATGATTCAGAGGAAAAATAGTTCGACTATAACTTCATAAAATTCTACCAAAATTATCAATATCCAATGGCAATCTAATTCTGAATAACAAGAAATAAAGCTCTCCCTAGATGCTCATAAATTTACTCAAAAATTGATGTTTGACTCTTTGCAAAAAGGGCGAGCTTATGAATCTGAAATCTTACAATTAATTGGGAAATTTCTACAAAATGGCGACTGTTTTATTGATATTGGCGCTCATATTGGATATTATTCTGTTTTAGCTGCAAAAATAGTAGGCATCGAAGGCAAAGTTTTTGCTTTTGAACCAGAATTATCAAATTATCAAAAAATCTTAGAGAATATTAGTCTCAACAATCTAAACAATATTAGCTTATTTAATCTTGCTGTTGGCTCAGAAACGAAACAAACACAACTATTTTTTAATCAAGATAACGATGGCGGTCATGCTTTGTGGGATGTCGGTAAACATCCATTCAATCAAAAAAGTTTGGATAATCAAACAATGCAAAATATTCAACAATCTACACTTGATGATATTTTGGATCGGCAAAAAGATATTGGTCAGATAAAGATGATTAAAATTGACACTGAAGGAGCAGAACTTGATGTAATTAAAGGAGCAGTAAATACATTTTATCAATATGATGTTCCCTATATTATTTGTGAAATTAATAGATTTGGATTACAACAAATGGGAACTAATGAAACAGAATTGAGAGAATTTATGGAATCCTTAAAATATGAAACTTATTTAATTACCTCAAACGAAATTAATCAGCTAGTTAAGTTACCTATCGGTAAGTCTTATCAAACATCCCATGTATTTAACGTTCTATTTACTAAACAAAATAAAATGATAAATCAAGAATCATAATTCAGACTTAAAAATGCACGACTTCTATCTACTTAGGGTTTGCTGAAAAAGTCTTATAAGTGAGGGGAGGAGTCAGGAGTCAGGAGAAATGGAAATTATAGAGGAGGTAGTCGGATATTTTGCCCATTGATTTTTCTGTACTTGTCTACCCAAAATGCTAACTTTTTGAGCATTATTAGACTGAAACAAGCGCACTTTTTTCGACCTAAAAAGGCTAAGAACTTTATCTGTAAATGCTTTGATATTTAATCAGTAAGCCCTACTTATTTTGGAAGTTTTTCCAGATTTTTGCAGTCCTGCAACCGTAATGGTATTACCTACTCCTTTTACCGAAAAATTAAGGTATAAAGCATCTCTATTCATGGATATAAAAGAAATTTTTTTCTTTTAGTAAATCCTCTTCTCTCTTCTTTATTAAGAAGAAGTAATTATTAATTAGTGTTTGCTGAAAAAGTCTTTTTGTGGAGGGTAGAAGCCAGGAGTCAGGAGTCAGAATGAATGGAAATTACAGAGAAGGCAGTCGAAAGAATTGTCGCTCAATTTTTCTGCCCTTGTCTACTCAAAATGTGAGTATTTTGGGCAATTCGGAGCTAAAAGCTGACACTTTTTTTACATACAACAAAAAGGCTAAAACTTTTATCTGTCAATACTTTGATATTTAATCAGCAAGCCCTAATTATTAGTAAGCATTCAGCTAGCTCGCGGTCAGCTCTTCGGTGCGGAATGCTGCGCAAACAGCTTTTTAATAAATGAAGCAAGCATTTACTTAACTTCTACGACATTTTTAAACAAAGAATTGAAGCACAAGAACAGCAAGCTTAAATTGTCCACTAAAATTAATAAAGCTGATAGCTGATAGCTGATATAGTATTTTCAAATGAGATGTAAATCTAGAACGTAATTTTTTCTAATAAAAAAATGCTGTATTGAGTACCTATTCCCTTTTATTTTTCATAATTTAATACTGTTTTTAATCCTTTACCATTGCCTATTGCCTATTGTCTATTCCCTTTTTAAGAGGATTTGATTTCCGCATCTCAAATAAAAACGCTATAGCTGATAGCTGACTGCTGAATGCTTACAATTATTAATTATTAATTATTAATTATTAATTATTAATTGAAGATAATACCTCTTGATGAATTAGCGATCGCTCTCTCAAAAAATCTATCCTTTCTGGAAACAAAGCATCTCCATTCGCATAATTTTCAATCCACATCTTACTAATTAAATTTGCATCTTCCGGCACTTCAGCTAACTCCCATCCAGGTATTTCTAACTCAGTCATTAACTGACTAACTTTCGGGTCGTAACTAATAGCAAAACAACGACATTCCTCCGCAGACCCCATAATTAAACTGTGGAAACGCATACCTATTACCATTTCCACACCCCGAAAAACTCCCTTCAAAACTCTAGGGTCTTCTATAGTTACAATCTTGCTATGATTTGGCAATTTTTGATGAATAGATTCAGCAATTTTTAAATCCTTTATCGGTTGAAAAGGCAACAACAAAATAAACGCTTTAGTTGCCTTTTGAAAAGAAACCAAAGCCTGAGTTAAAATTGCTAAACGTGCTGGAGTAAGTTGTGGGTGAGGTCTCAAACAAACCGCTACTCTAGGCGCAGGTAAATCCCAAAGACCAGGGACAGAGGAACTTTCCAAAGCCCAAACTGGGTCAGGAGCTAAGGTAAAAGGAATATCCCACTTGGCAACTATTTTTGCCGAATTGGCATCTCTGACACTAACCGCAGTACAACCCTTAAAACATTGCTTTGCCAAAAATTGGGTAGTTTGATGATGTAAAGGCCCAATTCCTTGCGCCCAGGCAATTGTTTTTAAGCCCATTTTTTGAGCAATTCCCATTAGTCCGGCATAATAAAAAGGACTGGCAATACTTGTAGCATCTTGAATCAGACTTCCACCCCCCCAGATAAATATATCGGAACGTTTCATTGCCTGGAGAATAGTAAAAGTATTGAGGCGATCGCCTGCTTCGACCTGATATTGTTTTTGAGTTTCGATGGGGTTGCCAGACAAAACATAAGGTTGAATATTATTGGGCAACATCTGCAACAAGGATGCTAATAATGCCTCATCTCCACTATTACCTTTTCCGTAGTAACCACACAAAATTGCTCGCATTTGCCTGAGTAGTTTATTCTTTTGATATAACCTTATATAACACCAAAGTTGATACTTAAATTTTCAGATTTTTTAGATATGCACGCTTTATCAGTTCCTACTTGGATTATTCATATTTCTAGCGTTATTGAATGGATAGCTGCCATCTGGTTTATTTCTCTCTATGGCAATGTCACTAATAACCGTGCCTGGTATGGTTTATCTTTTGCCATGTTACCTGCATTGGTCAGTGCGATGTGTGCCTGCACTTGGCATTATTTTGATAATGACCCAAATTTAGAATGGTTGGTTACTCTTCAAGCTTCAATGACTTTGTTGGGAAATTTTACTCTATTAGCTGCTGCTTGGTTGATATTTTCTAATAGTGAAAAGCAAGAAGAAAGTAGCGAGAGTTAATTTTTCGGTACGACACTTACTCTGGAGTAGAGGCTATCTTTTTTTGAAAAATTAAATCAACTCAGCAGTGAGATATTTTTCAGCGCTCCAGACAATATATCTATAACGTTATAGTTTCGAGTCTCTATATTCAGAGCATTTTGAATACTTAACTCCAGAGTACCGACTATCTTTTTTTGAAAAATTAAATCAACTCAGCAGTGAGATATTTTTCAGCGCTCCAGACTAATAATCTATAACGTTATAGTTTCGAGTATCTATATTCAGAGTATTTTGAATACTTAACTCCAGAGTACCGACTATCTTTTTTTGAAAAATTAAATCAACTCAGCAGTGAGATATTTTTCAGCGCTCCAGACTAATAATCTATAACGTTATAGTTTCGAGTATCTATATTCAGAGTATTTTGAATACTTAACTCCAGAGTACCGACTATCTTTTTTTGAAAAATTAAATCAACTCAGCAGTGAGATATTTTTCCGCACTCCAGACTAATAATCTATAACGTTATAGTTTCGAGTATCTATATTCAGAGTATTTTGAATACTTAACTCCAGAGTACCGACTATCTTTTTTTGAAAAATTAAATCAACTCAGCAGTGAGATATTTTTCCGCACTCCAGACAATATATCTATAACGTTATAGTTTCGAGTATCTATATTCAGAGTATCTTGAATACTGAATATAATGTATTTTGAATACAGAGCTTTAACTATGGACTACTAGCTACTTACTACAACAAAATTTTTTATACTCCTAAAAATATGATTTCTAAAGATACTCTATTTGCTCTTTCTCTATTTCCCTATTTAGGCTTTCTTTGGTTTCTCACTCGTTCAGGTAAAACACCCCGTTTAGCCTTAATTGGATTTTATGGAACTTTAGTATTTGTGGGCGTAACTATTCCCGCCGGAATTTATGCTAAACAAGTTTATAACGAAGCCTTAGCAAATATTGATTGGTTACATGGTAGTGCAGAAGTATTTTTAACACTATCTAATATTTTAGTAGTGCTAGGTTTTAGGGAAGCTCTTTTAAAGAAGGAAGAGGAAAGAAGGAAGAAGGAAGAAGGGAAAACTGATTTTTAAAGAAGGAAGAGGGAAGAAGAAAGAAGGAAGAAGGGAAAATTTGTTAGTAAATCTAATTATAAAGCAAAATTCAGGTAAATACCTAAGTTAAATAATTTCCTGAAATTACTGTAGTGGACTGTTTCATATAAAGTAGTTCGTTATAATTTTCATTGCATTAGCGCAGCTTTGCCATAGCAAACGATAGTGTTTTCGTAGCATTCCGTTAGGAAAGCAATCTCTTACCAATTTTCTTTTGACTTTTAACTTCCGTTGTCATATATCTCCTTACTTTGAACGATTTTTTGTTAGTAATTCTGGAAATAATCAACAAGGAAAAACTTTATGAATTCCCAAAATTATCGTCTAATTACTATTCCTATCAGCCATTACTCCGAAAAAGCTCCTTGGGCATTAGACAGACTAAATATTACTTACATAGAAGAACCCCATGTTCCTCTATTTCATCGATTTGCTACTCTAAAATATGATGGTAGTACTGTTCCGGTTTTAGCTACATAAAATCATCATAATTTTGTTGATTCAACTGATATTTTGCATTACCTTAGTGCCATAGCTCCACCAGATAAAAAATTATATCCAGATGTTCCATAATTACGGCAGGAAGTTGAATAACTAGAAAATTTATTTGATAAAAAATTAGCTATTGCTGTCATAAATTGGGGATATTTTTATAAGGCAAAAGATAGTCAAGCTATGCGTAGAGCTTGGTGTACAAATACTCCTTGGTTTGAACAAATTGGATTTGCTATTGCCTTTTCCTATTTCTCCAATTTGTTGCAGAAAAATTTTCAGCTAACAGTAGAAAATACTGCAAAATCTCTGGCAGAAATTAAGGAACTTTTTGATTTAGTTGGTCAACGATTATCTGACGGTTGTTCTTATTTAGTAGGAGATAAATTTTCCGCAGCAGATTTAACTTTTGCTGCTATTAGTTAAATATGAAAGCATAGTTTCAAAATATTTTTCATCTATGGGAGTAAATTGGATAATTTGACTGCCCTTTAGCCCATTATTAGTATTCTGAGTATCAATAATTTGTGATGGTATCTCTGCCTGTTTTTCTGTAGATTTTTCTATTTGAAACTCTAACTTCAAAATATAAGGATACAAGACATTTTCAGGATGATTAGATAACTCACTCACCCAATCATTTGATGAAACTTTTTTCACAGAGGAATCTAAAGAGCAAATCCAATCAAATAGATGGTTCAAAGATGTGGAAGTAGAATTCATCAAATGAAATGTTTTACCTAAAGAATTTTCTTTCCGAGACAAATAAACAATTGCTTGACTCATATCATTTACAGGAACCCAGTTATCTACTAATTTACTTTCTAAAATTGGTACCATTCCTAATTGAAGACAACCTTTAATCTGGCGACAAATTCTATCATTAATATTACTTACACCAGTATTAGTATCTGCTGTTATCATTGGTAGGCGATATATACAGGTAGGAATTCCTCGATCGCTTGCTGCCATTACTAACTTTTCCGCTACCCATTTGCTTTGTATGTAACCACTCTTTAGATTAGGAGTTTCAGTTAAGGGAGCGGATTCAAGAATGGTTGTACTTTCAGAATTACTAGATGATGGTAAAACCCCAAGACTAGATATAAAATGCACGGGTTTTACAGAAGTTTCACTAGCTAGTCTTAAAATTTCTTGAGTTCCTAAAACATTAGCTGATTTGAGTACAGTGTAGGGGTAAATATGATTTACCCAAGCTCCACTATGATAAATAACATCAATCTCGTGGGCAAGGAAGTTAAACTTTTCTGTTGGTAGTCCGAAAAATCTACTACATAAATCTCCTACTACAGGGATAATTCTGGAACTAAGTTTCTCATCCCAAAGCAAATAGTCTTCTAGTTTATTTTTGAGTTTTTGTTTAGCTAAATCAGTATTATTAGCCCGAATTAAGCAGTATATATTTGCTGAAGTTTTGCGCAGTAACTCATCAAGCAAATAAGCTCCAACAAAACCTGTTACTCCTGTTAATAAAATATTCTGAGGTTCAACAATATTCTGATTAACTGTAGTCTGAGGAATAATAGTTAAGTCTAAAATTGCTTCAGCATTAAAATCAATTTTTTCTTTGTCATAAACTCCTGTTTGAAGTATTTCCTCAATAGTTGGAGCAAGTTTGACTATAGTAGGAGAGTAAAATAGAGTTTTCACATAAATTTTTATTTGAAAAGTTTCTCGAATCTGAAAAATCAGTTTAGTTGCTAATAAAGAATCTCCACCTAACTCAAAAAAGTTATCTTGAATGCCTACTTTTTCTACTTCCAGTAATTCAGACCAAATATTTGCTAAAAGTTCTTCTGTTTGGTTGCGAGGTGCAACGAAATTATTTTCTAATTCGGGACGAATCTTATCAGGTTCAGGTAAAGCTTTGCGGTCAATTTTACCATTGGGAGTTAGAGGTAAAAATTCTAGTTTGACAAAATTAGATGGGATGGCATAGTCTGGCAATTTATCCTGGAGAAACCGACGTAAATTATGGGTAGAAAATTGCTCTTGAGCAGGAATAAAATAAGCAATTAAACGTTTGTTTCCAGGAATGTCTTCTCTGGCAATTACAACGGCTTGTTGGATTTGGGAATGAGTGTTAAGGAATGCTTCTATTTCTCCTAACTCGATGCGGAAACCTCGAATCTTGACTTGGTTATCAATGCGACCGAGATATTCTATGTTGCCATCAGGTAAGTATCTAGCTAAATCTCCCGTTTTATATAATAAGCTTTCTCCTCTTTCAATAAACGGATTAGATATGAACTTCTGTGCAGTCAATTCTGGACGATTGAGATAACCCTTTGCTACGCCAGTTCCACCAATGTATAGTTCTCCTGCAATACCAATAGGAACTGGTTGTAGATCGTGATTAAGGATGTAAACTTTATTGTTAGCAATAGGCCGACCAATGGGAGGGAGTGTAGGCCAATTTGTGGCAGTTCCTTGGAAAGTGTAGGCAGAAACAACGTGGGTTTCTGAGGGGCCATATTGATTTTGCAGTCTACAGTTGGGCAGTCTGTTCATCAATTCAATTATTTCTGTAGTAATCTGTAACTGTTCACCTGCTGTCACTATTTCAGATAGTTCGGGTAGAGTTTGGCATTTAGTCGCAACTGCTGCTAACTGTTGTAAGGCAACAAAAGGTAGGAATAGCTTATCTACTCTGTTCTCAATCAGAAATTGCATTAGAGCAAAACTATCACGCCTAACTTCTTGAGAAACTAGAACCAGGATACCCCCCGAACAAAGGGTTGAAAAAATTTCTTGGAAGGATACATCGAAACTGATAGGAGCAAATTGTAATGTTGTACCTTTACTAATAATTGTTTCCTGTTGCTGCCATGTAATCAAATTAACCAGAGAGCGTTGACTCATTGCTACTCCTTTGGGTTTACCTGTAGAACCAGAGGTATAGATGACATACCCTAGATTTTCTGGTTTGACGCCCCCGTTCAAGTTTTTGTCAGAAAGCCGAGTGATCGCTCTCCAATCCCTATCTAAAAACACCATCCGTGCTGAATGTTCTGGCAAATGCTCTAATATTGATTCACTGGTTAGCAGTATTGGCACTGCTGTATCTCCTAACATATAATTCAAACGCTCTGCTGGATAGCTGGCGTCGATGGGTACATAAGCGCCACCTGCTTTGAGGATACCCAATAAACCAATTACCATTTCCAGGGAACGTTCTACACAAATTCCTACCTTAACATTTACCCCTACTCCCAAAGTTTTTAAATAATGTGCAAGTTTGTTGCTTCGTTGGTTGAGTTGTTGGTAGGTGAGTTTTTTCCCCTCAAATTTTACTGCTATTGCATCCGGTGTTTTTTCTACTTGTGCTTCAAATAACTGATGAATACATTTATCTTTTGGATACTCAATTGTTGTATCATTCCATTCTACTAATAACTGATGACGCTCTGCTTCAGTTAAGATTGTTTTTTGGTGATTGTTAACTTTTAATTTTGTCTTGATTAGTTTCATTTTAACTGGTAAGCCATGGTCAAAATTATTTGATAATCAGGATTATAATAGGTGTGATACTGTAGTAGATCATCACTTGATTTTCAATGCTTCTTAATATTTGTCCAACGGGTGCCTAATTATTTGGCTTCAGTAGTTAGCCTCTGTGGGGTAGCTTTACCGCCTCAATAGCCGCCTCCAGAGCGATCGCCACATGAGTCCAATGAGTCCCCCCCTGACAAAACACAACATAAGGTTCCCTCAAAGGACCATCCGCCGAAAATTCAGAAGTCGCCCCATCAATAAAAGTCCCACCCGCCATAACCAACTCACTTTCATATCCAGGCATCGGTGCCGGTACCGGATCTAAATAAGACCCCACAGGCGAATATTGCTGAATAGCTCGACAAAAAGCAATCAACTTCTCCGGAGAACCCAACCTTATCCCCTGAATAACATCCCGTCGTTTTTCAAAAGGAAGAGGATTAACAGGATAACCCAACTTATCAAAAACATAAGCCGTCAAATGATTACCCTTCATCGCCTCCCCCACCATTTGAGGCGCCAAAAATAAACCTTGAAACAACAACCTATTCTGCTCAAAAGTTGCCCCACCACTACTACCAATACCAGGAGCAGTTAACCGACAAGCAGCAGCTTCCACCAAATCTCCCCTACCTGCCACATACCCACCTGCCGGAACTATAGTACCACCAGGATTTTTAATCAAAGACCCCGCCACTAAATCAGCTCCCACCACAAGAGGTTCCCGGTCCTCAATAAACTCCCCATAACAGTTGTCCACAAAACAAACTGTCTGAGGATTTTGTTCCTTAACTATCTTGACAATTTTCTCAATATCTGCAATAGACAAACTAGCTCGCCAAGAATAACCACAAGAACGTTGAATCAAAGCCAGACGAGTCTTCTCAGTAATAGCAGACTCCAACCCTCGCCAGTCTATTGCACCAGTCTCAGTTAACGGCAATTCCCGATAACTAACGCCAAAATCTTTCAGAGAACCTTGACCCTCCTCCCTCAGACCAATAACCTCCTCCAAAGTATCGTAAGGAGAACCAACCACAGACAACATTTCATCCCCTGGCCTAAGAGTGCCAAACAAAGCACAGGCGATCGCATGAGTTCCAGAAACAAATTGGACTCTTACCGCTGCTGCCTCAGCCCCCATCACCTCTGCAAAAACCTTGTCCAGAGTTTCCCGCCCTAAATCGTCATGGCCATAACCAGTAACCCCTGCAAAATGATGGACACCTACCCGATGCTCCCGAAAAGCATCTATAACTCGTCTGAGATTTTGCTTGACTAAGCTATCAATATCAGAAAATATGGGAAATAGGTCTTGTTCTGCTGTTTGTAGATATTTAGTACTATTCATATTGAATTTAATTTAATTTGTTTTATTTGTGATATGCTAAACAAAGTGTAAATTTTTGTTAATACTCAAATTCACCATACAATCTAAAATTCCTTTGTCAACAAATAGTTAATTTTAGATATTGAGGCTGTGCTTTTTTTGTGAAAAAAGTTTCATTAAAAAGCCATGACAATTTTTCAGTAAAAAACCTCAATAAACAAAGTAGTGTTTTACTCAATGTCAAAGATAGTAATTGACTTTTTTTATTAATCAAATTTTCAGATTCAATTACTAAAACTTAGAAATTTTACTATATTTATTTAGTATATTTATAGTACCTTGGTTTAAGAAAAATTCTCCTGTATTATCAGTTAGGAATTTAAACTTAAACAATTAACAATACCCTGGATTTTGGTATAAGAATATTTTTTAACTTTCTGCTTCTGATTAATAGATATAGATTAAGTAGTTATTACCGAAATATTTTCCATATCCTATACAAACATATAAACTTGCTTTGATTAAGCTAGCTCCCTTAGAGCTATTTAGTTATTAACTTAGAGATTTTCATGACAATTTCAACATCAGAAAAATTTTCCCTTGATTGGAGCATAATAGGCTTTATGGCATTCCTGCATATTGGAGCCTTGTTTGCCCTACTTCCCAGTAACTTTAGTTGGACTGCAGTTGGCCTAGCCTTATTACTACATTGGATTACAGGTGGTCTAGGTATTACATTAGGCTTTCATCGTTTGGTGACACACCGCAGCTTTAAAACACCCAAATGGCTAGAATACTTTTTTGTTTTCTGTGGTACTCTTGCCTGCGAAGGTGGAGTTTGTGATTGGGTAGGTTTACACCGCATTCATCACATACATTCAGATAATGATAAAGATCCCCATGACTCTCATCGCGGGTTTTGGTGGAGTCACATGGGTTGGATGCTCCACAATTTACCAATCAGGTCTGAAGTTCCTCGCTACATAAAGGACATAGCAGACGATCCTGTTTATAAATTTTTGCAAAATAACTTTATTCCCATTCAGTTTGCTTTTGGCATTTTGCTCTACCTTGTTGGAGGTTGGTCCTTTGTAGTTTGGGGTATTTTTTTTAGAATAGTTGCTGTTTTTCACTGCACTTGGTTAGTGAATAGTGCCACTCATAAATTTGGTTATCGTACTTATGATGCTGGTGATTCTTCTACTAACTGTTGGTGGGTGGCCGTATTAACTTATGGTGAAGGTTGGCACAATAACCATCATGCTTTTCAGTATTCTGCACGTCATGGTTTGCAATGGTGGGAAATTGATACGACTTGGATGATGATTCAATTATTACAAGCTTTAGGTTTAGCCACTAATGTGAAATTAGCAACAAAATAGCTATTTAATAATAGTAGTCCTAAATTAATTTTTTCACCCTATATGATGTTTTTCATATAGGGTAATTTTCTATTTTAATACCTAAATTTATCCTCGTTTTGCTGAGTGGTATTAGGTCTCATTAATTAGTAACGGGACTTTAGCAAAAAATGCCTTAAAAATAGTTTTAAACCCTTGCTGTATCATGCTTTAACATCAAAATAGCCTATTCCTTGATATATCTAGTGCCACTACGCGGAAGTTAAAAGCGAGTGCTAATTGGCGAGGTTTCCTACGGGGCGTATAAAGTGCGGAAGTAATTCCGCACACAGCCCCTCCAGAATGTAAGACGCACTCAAGACAGTCAAAAGTTAAAACTCAAAAGTATTGATTTGTAATTGTTTTAGGATTTTGTAACTGGTCAGTTATTTTCGCCATCCTGCACTAGGGCGTGTCATCAATTAAAGAGGTTGACATTAAAAGTATAGTATGCTTATGAAGAATAACTACAGGAATAATATGCTAAGGACTGCTCTAAATGACTAGACGTTATGGTTTGCGTGACGACCAA
>NZ_JAAHGU010000290.1:0-1944 GCF_010692685.1 Okeania sp. SIO2F5
ATACAGAATTATCTCACCTGGTAGCATCAGTGCGGGATGATTTGGAAACTGTAGAAGAAATTATCAATATAGTAGATACTCAAATAGAAACAACAGGAGAAAAGTTACCAGGAACAGATTATGAAACTTTTTTAACTACAGGTACATCAGACCCTCTACCTTCCTCACTTTCAGACGAAAACGAAGCAATTTCCATCAGCTACACCAGTGGCACCAGTGGTCAACCCAAAGGAGTGGTATATACTCACCGTGGTGCTTACCTCAATGCTTTGGGTATGGCATTAGAATTAGGCATGAATAACCGCAGTGTCTATTTGTGGACTTTACCCATGTTTCACTGTAATGGTTGGTGTTTTCCTTGGGGAGTAATTGCTGTGGGTGGTACTCATGTTTGTCTCCGAAAATTTTACCCCAGTACAGTAATTTCATTAATCATGGATGAGGGAGTGACTAACTTCTGTGCTTCTCCCACAATATTAATAATGCTTACCAAGGAACATCAAGTAATCAATAAATTACAACTTTCCCATACCGTTACAGTTGTTACTGGAGGTGCACCACCTTCTCCAACTCTGATTCAGAAAATGGAAGAGTTGGGAATTGAATTGATTCATGGTTACGGTTTAACTGAAACTTATGGCCCTCATTCTATCTGCGAATGGCAAGCACCATGGAATGAGTTATCACTTGCCGAACGCGCTCGTTTGAAAGCTAGACAGGGAGTTGCTTGTATTTATTCTGCTCAAATGCGGGTAGTAGACAAAGATATGCAGGATGTACCTGCTGATGGGGAAACTATGGGAGAAGTAGTGATGCGTGGCAATAATGTTATGCAGGGATATTTTAACGATCCGGAGGCCACTGAATTGGCGTTTCGCGGGGGTTGGTTTCATAGTGGAGATTTGGCCGTGATGTATCCTGATGGTTATATGGAATTACGCGATCGCGCCAAGGATATTATTATTAGTAGTGGCACGAATATTTCGACTATTGAGGTTGAAAGAGCAATTTACAAACATCCTGCAGTTTTGGAAGTTGCGGTGATAGCTATTCCAGATGCGAAACGAGGTGAAGTGCCGAAAGCTTTTGTGACTCTTAAGTCTGATGTTAGTGTGTCGGCGCAGGAAATTATTGATTTTTGTCGCCAGAATTTGGCACAGTTTAAGGTACCGAAAGCGGTTGAGTTTATAGAGTTGCCAAAGACTGCTACAGGTAAAGTGCAGAAATATTTATTGCGGGAAAAAGAGTGGGTTGGTTATGAAAAAAGGATTCATTAGAATTTAGAATTATTAGAATTTAGAATTTAGAATTTAGAATTATTAGAATTTAGAATTTAGAATTTAGAATTATTAGAATTTAGAATTATTAGAATTTAGGGTCTGTCATCAATTAGAACTATAAGCTTTGTGAGTCAAGGTTTTTAGCATCTGGAGTCTTTCCAGGCCAAAAGTTCAAAACTTTTGCTACATAGCACTTTCAGATTTAATTGATGACACGCCCTAGAATTTAGAATAAATAGAACCTAATATGGTAAAAAAAAATATACAAGATAGGACTCTGAGTTTTAGCATCAGAATAGTAAAGCTTTGCAAGTTTTTGAGAGAAAAAGGATACAAATTTTCTCCGGATTAATTCTAAATTCTCAAAAAATTCTAAATTCTAAATTCTAAATTCTAAATTCTAAATTCTAAATTATGAAAGTTTCCTCTCAATTTCTCACTCCCCAAAGTTTCCTAGAACGCAGTGTGGGAGCATTTCGTGACAAAGAGGCCATAGTTTACCGTCAGCAACGGTGGACTTATGCTCAGTTTGCCACTAGAGTTAATCAATTAGCAAACGCCTTAAAAAATTGGGGGTTACAAAAAGGCGATCGCGTAGCTTTCCTTTGCCCGAATATTCCACCGATGCTAGAAGCACATTTTGGCGTTCCTCTAGCAGGAGGAG
>NZ_JAAHGU010000291.1:0-1934 GCF_010692685.1 Okeania sp. SIO2F5
AAGAAGGAGACAGGAGACAGCTATACTGGAGACAGGAGGAAAATTACATGGGGATTCGCTCCCCCAAGTAATGCGTGAACACCCCCGTTGACGGTGGGGTATTAAACCCACAAAGAAAATGATAAAACTAATTATTTATGACCCAATACAGGAGGTAATTGTACAATGGATACCTTAGAATCTTATCGCAATATTATTCAGTCTTTATTAACAGTTTATGCTGCCATCCCCATAGCAAATGGTCAAATAGATTGTTACACGGTTTTTGATACAAAACAAGACCATTATATGGTTATGAATGTAGGATGGGATGGTTATCGGCGAGCTTATGGTTGTGTTTTACATTTGGATATAAAAGGAGAAAAGATTTGGATAGAGCAAAATATGACTGAAATGAGAATTGCTCAAAAACTTGTGGAGCGAGGAGTACCAAAAGAAGATATTGTTCTGGGATTTCAAGCTCCTGAAATGCGGGAATATACTGATTATGGAGTTGCTTAATTGAGGAAAAGAAAAGCTAGACACAGATTCGGGCACGGATAAACGGATTAATCATTTGACATCATCCGTGCATCCGTGGCAAAATCCGTGTCTAGCTCTGTTGTTGTTGCCGACAAACTTCAAAATTTTCTCGCACAATTTTAGTATTAGGATGTTCCTCACCTAATGTTTCTTCAAACATATCCAATGCTTGTTCAAACAAAGGTTCCGCTGCTTCGTATTTCCCTTGATAATTATGTAATAAAGCCAGGTTCTTGAGGTGAATGACAATATCTGGATGATTTTCTGGTAGAGCGATTTTGGTGATTTCGATGGCTTTTTGAAACAAAGGTTCCGCTGGTTTGTATTTCCCTTGAGAACTATATAATAAAGCCAGGTTGTTGAGATAGGTGGCGCGTTTTGGATGATTTTCTGCTATTTCTTTACCCTTCTCTAACCAAGGTTGTGCCTGTAAATAAAATCCTTGACCTTCATAGAAAGAACCTAGCCTAATAAAAGGAGTAATCAAATCATCATAACTCAAATACTCAGTCAAGTTTGCTGCCACTTCTGTAATATGGGGAATATTAACCTCAACTTCCTTAACTTGCTCCAGTGTAATGTCATCAGGAATTTCCCTCGCCGCCTCCGCCACCACCCGACAAAAACTACGTTTCCATTCCTCCACAGAGTCAAACTGCTGCAACTTACCCACCATAAACTTTCTAATAAGAGGGTGTAACTGATAGATATCTTCATCCTTTCGTTCCACCAAACTTAAATTCAATAACACATCATCTCGTATCTCCTCCAAATCTTCCTGCTCCACTTGTGACAAACACTCTTCCACTTTGGGGAAGCTTACTCACAAGTATTACCCAGTAAGCTTCACCGTGCGGTTGGCCAAGAAACTAGTTATACAAGTTATATTGAACGATTCAATAGCAAAAACGCCCTTGATCGAGATAGTCCATTTTATGACCAAGTTTGATAGTGGGATGGATAGCAGGAGAGGCCATTGTCCCCCTAACAGAAGCAACAAGTCGGGCAATTTATTTTTTTGGGAAAAAAAGTTCAGAAAATCATGGTGAGCAACGTCTAGTATTTGGAAAGCAAAAAACAGTGGCATTAAAAAGTCCGCCACGCAACCCCATTGTAATCTATGGGAACCCCTTCTCTAATAGGGAAAGGGGGAGAATAGCTATGCCTCCTCTCTTTGTATAAGAGAGCTTGGGGGTAAGAGCTACATTCTCTAATGCCAGATTGCAATGTTCTATAAAGTCAGGAAACATCCCGAAAATATCTATCTGTATCAGAAGGACAAAGGCAATTTCATTTTTTATGACTTCCAGCACTGCAAATACAAGACGAAACTTAATGGATAATGCTCGGACAGAGAACGATCGCTCACATCTAATCTCTCAGTTTTGGCAGCAATGGCAAGAAAGTCGAAG
>NZ_JAAHGU010000292.1:0-1794 GCF_010692685.1 Okeania sp. SIO2F5
GCATCCTTAAAACTTTAACCTTTAGCGATCGCCTAATTTATGAAAAATACAGCTCATACAGTTACTTTTATGTTACATTATCAATATTTATGTAATATGTAAAGATGCCAGCGCTCATTGCTATAGTATCTTTCATTGAAACTGAGGAAGTAGGTAGAGTTAATCCTCGCTCAAAATTAAATAGTTTTAACTTCCCAGTTCCAGGACAGAAAGCAAAAAGTGTTCATGTGAGCAAATTAAAAGTTGTATATAAAAAAGACGGTTATACCTATACATTTTGTCAACAGTTGTCCATAAATGTCGATAAAAATGCCATCTAAGACTTAACAGTTTCTTACAGACACGAAGTAAATATATTGTATTGATGGTTTTAGGGAGTAGGGAGTAGGGAGGCCGGGAAGGTGGGGAGGCCAGATATTAAACAAGCAAAAAATATTTACCGATTTAATTATAGCACATTAATCTCGAATATGCTGTAACTATTCAACAAACATAATATTAAATTTTGTTGATATTTTTCTTGAGCCACGAACCAGCAAAACCAACTACTAATAATCCAATTAATACAGAAGGTTCAGGAACATTTTCAATTGATTGAGGATCAATAGGTATATCTGAAAAACTATTTGCCTGGATAAATACAGCAGAATCGAGTTTCGCATCACCAGCATCAGCGATCGCTAATCTAATACGATGACTTCCAGCACTCAGTCCTAATGCTTGGGCAGTAAATAGATTAGTAAAACCATCATATTCTATATCAAAAAATGGCCCCCCCTCACTAGGGTCATTGTTATTGAAAAATTCCGGGTTACTCGCTTTAGTTCCTAGAGGTTTTCCTCCATTAACTGTATTGATGGCAACTGGAGTAGATGTACCAGGAATTAGAGCAATATTGGTTCCATTTAGGAAGAAACCGAAGACATCATTGAATTCAGAGTTTGTCCATTCTACATATTCTTCAGAGGCAAATACATAATTGAAGTAAAGGTCTCCTCCTTCACTTTCAAAGTCAAATTCCAGAATTGTTGCATCCTCGGTAGTGAATCCAGGAATCAACCCATCCAAATCTGAATCTCCAGGCAATCCATTATCGGTAGTTTGGTGATCTGAACTATTCGGACCTTCGGCATCCGTAGCTGTACCTGTAGTCAGAATAATACCGCTATCGATGCCAATACCAGATGATAATCCATTGGTGAAAATTCCTGAAGCACCTCCTGTACCTATATAGTTGATAGAATCTGGTGCAATGGTAATCCCACTGCCTAAGATTTCATTAACTAAATCATTGCCGTTATTGGTGGGAGTTATGGAAATTGCCTGAGCTGCTGTGATGCCACTGAGAGCAGCGAAAGCTGTTCCAGCAAAGGTTGCTGAAAGTTTTTTGATGAATTGTGAAATAGTCATGATTAGACTGACCCTAAAAAAGTAAGATGTTGACAATACATAGTTGAGTTCTTTGTTTGTTCCTCAACATATTCTTATTTTCAGTAATTTTTCGGGCTTGTACTGTGATCCGGATCTTGAAGAGGTGGTGATATTTATTTAGTAATATCTGTGAAGGCAGTTCAACAATTAATAATGGCTTTGTTGCACAAAAGATGATGTTTAGGGTAAAAATAAAGAAGTCAAGATGGTACACGAAACTACACTCAGCAGATATGAGTAAGAGTAAGTCTAAATCCAACTCCAAGTCCTTGTATCGACTCAAAAACTGGTCTGAGTATGATGCCTCCTTAAAGCAGCGAGGGAGTCTCACTTTTTGGCTGACTCCAGAGGCCATGGAGCAGT
>NZ_JAAHGU010000293.1:0-1792 GCF_010692685.1 Okeania sp. SIO2F5
ATTCATACAATGTTCCATACTCAACGTGATGATTCAAAATGGTAAACCCCAGAGCTACAAAGTAGAAATCTAGTTAACTTCCAACTAAGGGAGTTTTTGGCGATCGCTACTTTCATGCAACAAAGCCCTGAGAAACTATTAAATTTTTACTCGTCAATTTTTCCCAAGATTTCTGTAAACAACCATTACGCTATTTTTGCCAAGATGAAACTCCTATCGGTTTAAAAACAATTGAACCTCGATTAATCACTGCTTGTGGAGTCAAACCTACTGGAAAAGTCCAATGGGATTTCAAAGCTATTTATATATATGGGGTTGTGGAACCCGCCACGGGAGAATCTTTGTTTTGAGAATTTTCTCATTTGGATGCTGAATGTTTTCAAGTTTATTTAAACCAATTATCTGCTCAATATAATAATAGTATAAATATTATCCAATTAGATAATAGTACAGCCCATACAGCCAAAAAAATCAAAGTTCCTGAAAATATTATTTTACTATTTCAACCCCCACATAGTCCAGAAATTAATCCCATAGAACGACTTTGGCAATACATGAAGGATCATTTAAGTTGGGGAATATATGAAACTTTAGAAGATTTGAGAACAAATCTCACAGAGATGATTAACAACCTCTCAAGTGAAATTATAGCATCAATAACAGGGTGGAATTATATTGTTGAGGCTTTAAATATAGCCAATTTATGATCTATGAAGATTAATGCCTCTATCAGTTGACGATCGCTGCTACAAAAATCACACAATTTTTCAGAAATGGTATAAGTATTCAAGCAGACATGATATGGCTAATTAATGGGCGTTGTCAGAAAAGAAGATGATTGAGAGAATGATCAGCGTGTAAAGTTCAAGGAAAAATGCAATGGAATATCCAGAATGCCACAGTCACCACATCCATAAAAATGGTCACGCGAAAAGGTAAACAAAATTATATCTGTGTCAAGTGTGGCCGTCCTCACGGGGTGACAAGCTAGTTGAAAGCTATATATAAAAAGGAATTTGCCGACTGGAGCTGAACAATACTTCAACAAAAAGAAAACCCTTATTGAGAATAGATGGGGTGTAGTGCGTTCGCTGCGCGAACGCACTACACACCCTAACCGAGTTGAATTATTATTCAACTACCATGGGAGAATAATATTATGAAAAAACTCACCTTTATTAATTGATTGCTAATCAAAAATTACGGTCTAATTAACCACTGTCTTCATCGCTTTTATTCCCCTGCAATAATATAGAAACTTATGAGGATTAAGCCTCATTAAGTTTTCTACTAATTCCCAGATAAAATTATCATTTATTGCCCAATACATCCCTGATAATCCTACAAAAAAATTACTGTGCCTTCTTTCTTTTCTACCTCTCTCATTAGTTCTTGATATATATTCTTGAACCCCTTTGTTTTTTATTTTTTGTCCTTCAAATGAACTAATTGTATATGAAATAGCTATTAATAAAATTAAATTATTCAATCTCGTTTCATTGGCCTTCGCTGATTCTAGATTATAACCACCAGTTTTATAGTCTTGAAACATTGCTTCAATTCCCATTCTCTGGCTATATATTTTTTTAACTTTTCCAGTAGAAGATAAATTGGTGAGAATATACCATTTCTCTACAACAGATTTTTGACGATATTTCTGTTTTTTATATATGAGTAAATTATATGTTCCTACCTTCAATATCTTGGTAATTTTTTGATTTAATAACAGTTTAGCTTCACCGACATTTACTTTTAATTCTGAGAGTTTACAATATTTTTTACCTCGTTTTAT
>NZ_JAAHGU010000294.1:0-1744 GCF_010692685.1 Okeania sp. SIO2F5
ACTGCTCCATGGCCTCTGGAGTCAGCCAAAAAGTGAGACTCCCTCGCTGCTTTAAGGAGGCATCATACTCAGACCAGTTTTTGAGTCGATACAAGGACTTGGAGTTGGATTTAGACTTACTCTTACTCATATCTGCTGAGTGTAGTTTCGTGTACCATCTTGACTTCTTTATTTTTACCCTAAACATCATCTTTTGTGCAACAAAGCCGTTTCTCAGTTAGATATTAGTTTTTTTTTAAAGCTTTCAGCTGGTTCTGGTTCTTTTTTTACTGAAAACTTTCTGGGAAGTTTTAATTTGGCCTTAAATTTAGATCTGATGATTCCGTAAAGAGTTTTATAATCAACATCTTCCCCATATTCACAGCGAAGCCATTCCTGAATAGCTCCGTAGCTTTTAAATCCATCCGAGTGGCTGATTTAATATGAGCTTTAATCCAGTTTCAGCAGTAGATGAAATTGCCTTTGGACGACCAGTAGTTTTTTTGACAGTTAATCATGATTTTAATCCAGTTTCAGCATATTCTTTAAACCACCGATGTACGCTCACTTGATGTACTCCCACTGCTTGTGCTATTCCTTTAACAGTTTTGATTTGTCCAGTTTTTAACAAATATAAAGCTTGAACTTTACGATATGTGGCAGTAGTTTTCTGCTGAGTTAAAACCTCTTGGAGTTGACAGCCGTGTTTCAATAATTTTGAGATGACAGTAATTTACCATATCTTGATGATGACTCTTGAGGCGTGCGATCGCACGCCTCAAATATAACATTTTTTTTAAGAAATGGTATTATACTTTAGTGGAAGAAGGCAAAGGGCAGAAGGCAGCGGGAGCTGAAGAGTTTCTTACAATTTTGACTGAATTCTATACATGATCCGATGCTACCCGATATGATATCATAATAAAGATATTTTCTCTAATAAATTTCTCCCTGTTCCCTAAATTTTTTATTGTGGGTATTCTAAAGAGACATGATATTAAAAGCTAAAGAACTATACCACTTCCGATTCCCGATCAAAAGGCGATCGCTCCATCTACAGCACAAAGTTTAAGCCTAGAAGTCATATCAAATCCTCTTAATTGGACATAAAAAAAATTCTCCAATTGCCATAACTACGCTCATCTTTCTAATTCTTTCTCCTCCTGAATTCAGCAATTCTGACTTCTGACTCCAACTCGACTTAACCATTCTATAACTGTTTAACCGGATTTGATATCAGCAGTTAGGTTAGTAGATGGCATAACACCACTGAAAACTAACTAACTGCCAGAAACAAATTTGGGTATGGATAGACACCTTCTAAAAATCTAGACAATCCTAGACACGTTCTTCGATTAAATAGCAGTCAGCACTCAGCGGTCAGCACTCAGCATGATTGACTTTTTTTGACACTCTCGTCGGGGATTTCAACCCCGACTCAACTATCCTGCGCATTAGCTGCCGGGATTTAATCCAAGCTTAAAAAGCTGAAGCGCTGTTTGCAAAGCATTCCGGTAAGGAAAATGCTGAAGCGCGCTATAGCTAGTTAATGACGTAAAAACATAGACATTTTGTAGATATAAGTCTTGGATCGTCCATGTTTTTCAGCTTTAGCAAGCAACAGAAAACAAATCTATATATAGAACCCCTAAACGGATCTTTGTGAGAGAGTATAATGGATAGAAAATGCCATACTCAAGTAGCTTGACAGACAGCGAGTGGGCTTTAATTGAACCACTGCTGCCCAAAAAAAAAAGAACTAAAC
>NZ_JAAHGU010000295.1:0-1733 GCF_010692685.1 Okeania sp. SIO2F5
ATTCATACAATGTTCCATACTCAACGTGATGATTCAAAATGGTAAACCCCAGAGCTACAAAGTAGAAATCTAGTTAACTTCCAACTAAGGGAGTTTTTGGCGATCGCTACTTTCATGCAACAAAGCCCTGGAGAACTACAACTGATTAAAGTTGTGAGTATTAAAAAAGTTGTAGCCAAGCGAAATATACTTAAAAGCATTTTTAAATTAGTATGAAATCTGGTTATTTTTTCATGGTAATACATCTAGACTAAAAATTCAGAAAATAACGAATACTCAGAGTTCTTCCAGGTGCAGCAAAACGTTCAGTGTCTCCAGCTCCTATAGCAGCTTGATTCGTAACAGGAATATATTGATGGTTTAACAAATTCTCAATACCTACCTGCCATTTTCCAAAACCTGTATTGAGGGAGCTAACAAAATCTACTGTAGTATAACCAGTAATTCTAAATGCATCTGTGCCTTCATCAAAAGCGCGATCGCGATTAGTTACATACAAAAGCTGTAAGCGATTATTCCAACTAGGCAAAGTTTGATTTTCTAGATAAAATGTTAACTTCATCGGTTGTACATCCACGCTACTCAAAGGCACCCAACTACGATTATCATCAGCAAAAAGATCCCCTTCACCCTCCATCCAAGTAAAAGTCCCTCCAAGACTCCAGGTATTAACTGGTTGCAAATCAAGAGTAGCTTCTACTCCATAGTTTCTTTGAGGAGTCCTAACAATGTCTATAAACAACAACTCATTTGTATTTATGGTGAAATTCTGTCCTTTATCTGTATTATTGTAATAAACTGGTGCAGTAAACTGTACTGAACTCCAGTTGCCACGCACTCCTATTTCATAATTATCTACTTTTTCTGGTGCTAGGAATTCGTCAATAGTAAAAATATTGATATCTTCCGATGCTGTAGTCCCTGCTTGTCTCAAGCTAGGGATAGTAAAGCTCTGGGAAAAGTTAGAATATAGACTAATTGTTGATGAGAGTTTATAAAGAATTCCAAAATTAAAGGCTACATCTGACTCATTCACTTGACCTCCTTGAAACTCAGGCAAGGGTCTTCCTGCTGCAACATCAAGAAAGTTTGCGATCGCACTTCCCGTCCAATCTTCAACATCAATATCAATATTTTCATAACGTAGACCTCCGGTAAGTATTAATTTTTGAGAGACGTCCCAGTTTCCTTCCAGAAAAAGTCCTAGGTTATCTATTTCAAATTTAGGAACACGGGTTACAGTGTCCACAATATTTACTTCTCGTTCTTCATCAAACGCTACTGTATCGATAACAGATTCCTCGGTGTCATTTTTTTCATTTGTAAAATCAAACCCCCACAGCAGATTTGCTGAATTAGTAATCGGTGTATTAATTTGAAATCTAGTTCCTATCTTTCTCTGTTCAATACCACTTTGTTGGACAAGAGGTAGGTTACTTTCGATTGTTAGATTAGGGAATGCACCTCCTATGGCATCTCGAATATCTGAAACTTTGTTTCTAAAATCAGTGCGTTGAAAGAAAAATTGGGCGTTGCAGATTTGCGGGATGAATGATAGGTTGGGACAGAGCAAGTCAAAGGGAAAAAATATGGAATGTCCAGAGTGCCAATCTAAACATATCCGTAAGAACGGTCGCAGACGCGGCCAGCAGAACCACATTTGTGTCAATTGCGGTCGCCAATTTGTATCGAATCCTCAAACTCAACGCCGGATACAGTGACGATGCTCGTCT
>NZ_JAAHGU010000296.1:0-1724 GCF_010692685.1 Okeania sp. SIO2F5
AGTATCTTTGACAACTTGGAGGAAAAAACTTTAATAATTCTAAACGTTCTGGAGTTAAATTAGATCTACTCTTAACTCCAGAATTAATTAATAAATGAATCGACTGAAAACATTGAAATATCCAAGGTAATGTTAGTCTATTTGTAGGAGGACCTCATTGATTTTTGACAGTAGATTTAGTCCGATTTAAGGTTTGACGTAGTTGACGCTGGCCTCAAGTGTCAACCAATCAACATAAGGCCATAATTAACCCCAAAGCTTCGATTCGATCAGGGGACTTAAGGAAGACACTATAGCAATGTGCGCTGGCATATTTACAAATTACAAGAACTGTCCAATAGCTAAAAGTCTTGTATGATCGGTCTTTTATTCCCCCTTCCGGAGCTGTTGCCTTCCGGAGCTGTTGCCTGCGCACAGCGCTATATCAGTTAAAAATAGAGGGTATGCCCAGAAACCTAAAACCCCTCTCTACAGATTGTTGTCCTTTATATTTAGACAACATTTCTTCCGTAGTTAATTCCATCTGATCAAGAACATTTGTTGCTAAAATAAATCGACCTGCTCGTTTTTTTTCTAGTTCTATTTTTGACTCTCTTAAGCTCACTTTAACTTGGAGTTGATCAGAAAAATCTGATTCAGATTTAGACTGTACTTCTTGAAAATTAATTTCTGTCAATTCGTGATCTAAAAACTTTTTAAACAGCTTTCTTGCTGCTGTTTCTGCATCTGGTTGACAAGCAAACTTTTCAGATTTTAAAGTGCGTAGTTTTTTGTCAACTTCAACTCGTTCTTTCTGGATCTTTTTCTCTAGACTTTTCAAATCCGATTCTCGCCTTAGTTGACTTTCAACTATTAACCATCTCTGTTGAACTCCGCCGTCAGTTTTTGAGAGTTCTTGATATCTATATCCCTTAATCTGACTGGTAGTAAAATCTGACTCATCTATTTCTTGAACTAGCTTGTGAGCTGCTTTTATACGCACAGGAACTCGGCTTAACCATTTAATATCTGTTAGTAACTGTAGATTTTCTTGAGTATATAAAGCACTATCTGCCACCATTAAACTATCAAAATTTAACTGCTTTTTGAAATCTTTCATGCCTTGGACCAAACTTTTTTTGGTCAGATTCATTTCCCGAACCAATTCTCATCCACAATGGGACATCTCCATCATTCGTACAAATTAAATCCATCATAAATTGTTTTAGATCGGGTCGTTTATCTCTCGAATATCCAGAGGTAATTTTAATAGTTTTTGGTTCTATATCTTCCGTGGATTCATCCTCATATGTGTGATCATCTCCATGAACATGAAATGATGTAGAATCTAGGTGGACTGTGCTTATCTCTAGCTGATAACTTTTCACTGCTTCTAACACCACAGACATGAAAATCTGATTTAATCCTCTGTGATACAGTTGGTCTAATACCCGACCTAATTTATCATCATTAAAATACTCTGTTTTTACCCCTTTGCCAATTAAATGTTCTATAGCTTTTCCATCAAAAAATTTACTAAATAAATATAGTGGGGATGAAACTAATCCTAACCCATTTAAGAGCATTCCTTTAACTACTTAACCCCCTGTTATTTTTTCTGGTAACTGAACTCCCGCGTAGTCGATTAATTTTCTGTTCTATGCCAATCTCGTCAATAATTCCTGCTACCAAACCTAGATGGTCTACATTAGTTACTTCTATTGACATTTTCTCCTCTTTTTGAT
>NZ_JAAHGU010000297.1:0-1695 GCF_010692685.1 Okeania sp. SIO2F5
GCATCCTTAAAACTTTAACCTTTAGCGATCGCCTAATTTATGAAAAATACAGCTCATACAGTTACTTTTATGTTACATTATCAATATTTATGTAATATGTAAAGATGCCAGCGCTCATTGCTATATATAAAGAAAAATAACTTTGGTGTTATGATTAACTAACATCATATTTTTTGCTATTGTCTGGCACTTTACCTAATATACTTTCTCTACGTCCATGTCACTGCAAGTTAATCTTAATAATCGTCATCAACATATACTATGGGCAACAGTTCGTCATTATATTGCAACGGCAGAACCAGTTGGCTCCAAATCTCTAGCAGAAGAGTACAATCTCAGTGTTAGTCCAGCGACAATTCGCACTGGGATGAGCTTTCTGGAAAAAATAGGACTTTTATATCAACCTCATACTTCAGCTGGAAGAGTTCCTTCGGACTCAGGATACCGAATATATGTTGACCAATTAATGAAACCTTCAGAAACTCTGGCTTTTGAAGTTGAAGAACTTTTACAAAAACAATTGAATTTGCCAGAAAGTCGCCTAGAGGCCCTACTTCAAGGATCGGCTCAAATTTTGGCTACTCTAAGTGGTTATATTACCCTAGTGACAATGCCCCAAACTGCCACCGCTAAGTTACGACATCTACAACTGGTACAAGTGGAAGCAGAAAAAATCATGCTAATTGTGGTAACAAATACCTATGAAACTCAGTCTCTGATGATGGACTTGAGGGCTGTAAATCAGAAAAAACATGGCAAAGATTTACCAGAGAATTCTGTACTGCCTGACCCAGAAGATATTGACAGAGAGTTACAAATATTATCAAATTTTTTGAATAGCCAACTACGAGGACGAGCAATAGGAGAATTATCTTCATTAGATTGGACGGAGCTAGACCGGGAGTTTGAGAAGTATGCTGAGTCAATCAAAAATCTGTTGGAAAGTTTAGCTCTCCGTTGTCAGACACCAGAGTACACTAGGATTCTGATTAGTGGCATAGCAGAAGTATTGCGTTTACCAGAATTCTCTAAAATGCAACAGGTTCAAACTATTATTCAACTATTAGAAGAAGAACAGGAGCAGTTGTGGCCTTTAATATTTGAAGTTCCCAGTACAGATAACCAGGTGACAGTAAGAATAGGTTCGGAAAATCCTCTAGAACCCATCCAAGGTTGTGCCCTGATTTCTGCAACTTATGGGAATGGGACAACTCCACTGGGAAGTGTAGGAGTTTTGGGGCCAACGAGAATGGTTTATGAGAATGCGATCGCCATAGTTAAATCTACAGCAGATTTTCTCTCAGAAGCTATTGGAGGAAGTTAGAAGTCAGAAGTCAAAAGTTAGAAGTCAAAAGTTAGGAGTAAGTAGGGAAGAAAGTTTTTTGTTTAGCTGGCGCACAACACACGTTAACGCTACGCGACAGGTCAGGTGCAGCATTCCGTACCGAAAACGTGGAGCGCAGAATTGAGTTCTATCAGTAATTATCCGGACAAGATATCATACCTCAAATCACCAGCGCCATTATTCGTAGCATTCTTTTTTTATTTTTATAATCATGTCCGGATAATATAGCAATGAGCGCTGGCATCTTTACATATTACATAAATATTGATAATGTAACATAAAAGTAACTGTATGAGCTGTATTTTTCATAAATTAGGCGATCGCTAAAGGTTAAAGTTTTAAGGATGCGT
>NZ_JAAHGU010000298.1:0-1695 GCF_010692685.1 Okeania sp. SIO2F5
ATGGTAGTGTTCAAGGAAATCAAACTAAAGGTGTAAGTGTAAGGTTAGCACAAAGTAATTTAGACACCTTAAAAACGATTCAAAGGATGTTGGCAAGACTAGGTTGTATATCAGATATATATCAAAATCGTCGCTCAGAACGAGATGCAATGTTGCCTAATTCTAATCGTGAATATCAACTTTACCACTGTAAAGCTCAACATGAATTAGTGATTAGTAAAGACAACTTAATCACATATTACAACACAATAGGATTTAGTGAACAACCAAAAATGAAAAAGTTGGAATACTTAATCCATCAATATAAACGACCTATTTATCGTGACCGATTTATAGCGACAGTTGAGTCATTTACTTATGAAGGTGTAGAAAAAGTCTATGATTGCACAGTACCAGCAGTTAGTCGTTTTGATGGGAATGGGTTAGTAGTTCACAACTGCGCGGAAGTGAGCATGAGCAATAATTTCTGTGATTTATCAGAAATACATTTAAACATGATAAACCCTAACAATTTAAAAGAACAAAAAGAGGCGTTTACAGCAGGAGCAATAAATGTAGTTGGGTTGTTACATCAAAAATTTATTGATTCACGATATCAATTAAGTAGAGAATTAGACCCTATTATTGGTGTATCTTTTACAGGGTTATTCGATTTTTTTGTTAAAGCTTTTGGTATTGAATGGTTAAATTGGTGGATGACAGGAAGAAAAGAAAAATGGATGTCTGATAATCACGAAACAGTGTTAATTGAATTATTATCACTTTCTATATCTGACATATCAAACCCCCCTGAACAAGAGGAAATCAATTCTACTGGTAAACTTTTTAAATATTATGAAAAACAATATTTAACTTTTTGGAAATCAATAGTAGAAGAAAAAGTAATTGAATATTGCGAGAGACATGAAATCCGAAAACCAAATCGTTTTACAGTAGTGCAACCAGCAGGGACTAAAAGCTTATTAACTAATGCTTCTCCTGGTTGGCATCCTCCATTTGGAATCAATTATATTAGAAGGATTACTTATAGAAAAAATGACGCAGTTGCAAAAGCTTGTCTCGATTATGGATATTCTGTAATACCAGGACAATCAGATAAAGATGATAAAGGAACATTATTAAATAATCCTTTTGATGAAAGAGTAACAGAATGGTTAGTTGAAATTCCCGTTTCGGTCTCCTGGAGCAATCTAGAAGGAATAGAAAACATTGATATTAATAAAATATCAGCAACATCAATGTTTGATTTTTATATGGGAGTACAAGAACATTGGACTACTCATAATACATCTTCTACAATTCTACTAAAAGAAGATGAAATAATTCCTTTAGCCACTAAAATTTTTGAAGCGATTCAAGAAGATAAAGGATATATTTCTAGTGCATTGTTAGCAAGATTTGATGCTCCGTTTCCTCGTTTACCTTTTGAAAACATATCAAAAGATAAATACAATAAAATGAAATCAGAAGTAGAACAACGTCGTAATAATAAAAAAACTTTTCAAGAATTAGTTAATTATTATATCGAAAACACTGAAACTATTCCTGATTCAGCTTGTGAGGGAATGTCCTGTATTTTAAAATAAATTACATCTTGTTCAGGGGTATATCTGATATACCCCTGAACAATAGTCTAATTAGTTTTCGTTTCCGATATCAACATACATCATCAAAGTTGGTTTAATAATATAAGCT
>NZ_JAAHGU010000299.1:0-1633 GCF_010692685.1 Okeania sp. SIO2F5
ATCATTAATATGTATACAAATGTAGCTGGTACTGGAGTTGTTCCTATTGTTGGTGCTAAATTTGTAGAAAGAACAGAAGCAGCAGGAATAACTTTAATTAATGTTGCTGCAACAGCTCATATAGGCAGCTAGCAATATGTTTAGCTAAATTAACAGGTACACTATTTCCAATTGCTTGATTAGAATCTTTTACGTTATGATTGATTAACTTATAACTATCAGGAAATGATTGAATTTTTAATCTTTCTCTGATAGTTAAAGCTCTAATTCCATCTATAACAGAAGGTCTATAACCACTACCTCTAATTGTCGGATGTGGTTCGTGAACACTCCAAATATTTTTATTTCCTCTAAAATATGGTTCAATGAAATAATTTTCAATATTTATTGAATCTCCAAAATAATCCTTTACTGTAGTAGGAATTTGATTTTCTTTCTTAAGTAATTTTTTACGAAATCCGTTTAAATTATATTTCATTTTAAACCCGATAAAAATAATTCTTGTTCTATTTTGCGGAGTGTTATAAAACATAGAATTTAATTTAACAGCAATAACTTGATAATTTTGGAGAGTTAAAATTTTATTATAAATATTGAATTTTATAATATTAGGAACATTTTCTAATACAAATATTTCAGGGTAATAATATGTAACAATATCTAAAAATTTTTGAGTTAACTTCCCTTTTTCCCCTTTTTCCCCTAACACTTTTCCAGCATTACTAAAATCTTGGCATGGGCTACCACCAATTAATATAAAGTCATTAATTGGTGGTTTATTTAACTGAAAATTATTATGAGATATATCTGATATATAAACTCTTGTTCTGGGGTGATTCAATTTATAAGTTTTTGCTGCATACTCCCAATTATCATAAGCTTGTATTATCTCAAATCCTGATAGTTTAAATCCAGTTGAAAGTCCTCCGATTCCAGAGAATAAGTCTATTATTTTCATGTTAAAATGATAGTAAATGTACAATTAGTTTTTAATTTTCAATTATGGCAACAAAAGAATTTATTGGTAAATATTTATCAACCGAAATTTCTCGTTATTTACCCGGATTTCAAAACATTGAACCTGTAGATTATTTAGGACTTGACCCATCAAGAAATATGGTTAATATTATAGATGATTTACCAATTGGGTTATCTTCAATAACATATTTCACTAGGGAAGATTTCGGAGGTACTGCAATATATGACCTCAATGCTGAAATTCCAATGGTGGATTTTTTAGTATCTCAAGAAAAAATTGTTTCGGGTTTGGCGTTTGTTACAGGAGCTAAATGGTCTATTTTTGATTTACAAAAATATCAATTAGCTCAAAGAAATAATAGTAATATCGAAAGTCGAAATCCTGTTTCTACAAAAGTTGAAATTATGGGAAACTTTTTATCAGAAACAGAAAATAACATGGTGCTTTATGGTGCTTCTGCTAGACAATGTTATGGAGTTTTTAACCAACCTGATGTTACAGTTAGCGACCAAAGTTCTTTAGGTAGTGGAAACTTTTATAGTTTAAACTCATCTCAAGTATATAATTATTTTTTAGAATGGATAAATGCTTTTGTTAGGCAAGCTAAATTATCTTCTACTTCTGCAATTGAAATATTAATGCCTGAAAGATTAA